>NZ_FR894864.1:0-11096 GCF_000434255.1 Ruminococcus sp. CAG:379
ACACATTCTTTGTGCGGTGTTGCCCTAATGCTGATGATCCCGGATCCGACAGGCTTTCCGAGCCGGAATTTTTACTCCATTGCAAAAGTGAAACGAAAGATGAGAAATCAAGAGAACGGGAGCAAAACAGAGAGAATGCAAGAGATTGAGGGATATAAATTGAATTTTCGGCATTTTGCCAATTGACAAGCCGGAGGGAACCCTGTATAATAGATCTTGCGCTGTTCGGGAACCGTATGTCTGCGCTTGCGTGGCAGTCTGCGGGCGGATCTGATGCTGCACCCCGGACAAACTAATATTACGGAGGATTTGATTTTTATGTCTACTACGACTATGCCGAACATGAAAGAAATCAAGCGTACCTGGTACATCCTGGACGCAGAAGGCAAGTCCCTCGGCCGTGTAGCTGCACAGGCTGCTGCGATCCTGAGAGGCAAGCATAAGCCCACCTTCGCTCCCCATGCGGACTGTGGCGATCATGTCATCATCATCAATTGTGCAAAGGCAGTACTCACCGGCAAGAAGCTGGAGAACAAGTACTTCTACTGGCACACTGGCTGGATCGGCGGTCTGAAGAAGATCCAGTACAAGGAACTGATGGAAAAGAACCCGGAAAAGGCAATGACCATTGCAGTAAACGGCATGCTGCCCAACAACACCATCGGTCGTTCTGCTCTGACACGGCTTCGTGTTTATAAGGATGCTAACCACAAGAACGCAGCGCAGAAGCCCGTTGCTTATGAATTTTAAGGAGGCGCTTGAACATGTACGAATCTAAGATCAAATATTTCTACGGCACAGGCAGAAGAAAGCACTCCGTAGCAAGAGTTCGTGTATACCCCGGCAGCGGCAACATCACCATCAACAACAGAAGCATTGATGACTACTTTGGTCTGGATACTTTGAAGCTGATCGTTCGTCAGCCTCTGGCTCTGACTGAGACCGCTGAAAAGTTCGATATCGTCTGCACCGTTACCGGCGGTGGCGTAACCGGTCAGGCTGGCGCAATTCGCCATGGTCTGTCTCGTGCTCTGCTGGAATACGACGCTGAGCTGCGTCCGGTTCTCAAGAAGGCTGGTTTCCTGACTCGTGACCCGAGAATGAAGGAAAGAAAGAAGTACGGCCTCAAGGCTGCTCGTCGCGCACCTCAGTTCTCAAAGAGATAAAAGATTTCCTCGGTTTATCACGTATTTGCGTGGTTTCAAGCCGCTTATCAAAAGATTTGGGGCTTGTTTGGGGATTATAATGAATCTTTGGAATCATCCGCAGAGTTTTCTGTGGGTGATTCTTTTTTCATATCCGTATTGTCTGACTTAGGACATATTCTGTCAGCAACGGAATTGATAAGCGATTCCTTTGATTCAAGCAGCACTTCTGCATAAAATCCAAGCGTTGTGCTGACATCGCTGTGACCAAGTTCTTTGGAAACAGCTGAAAGATCACCGCTTTCTATAAGTCCGACTGTTGCGAACGTATGACGCATCATGTGCGGCGTGAGAAATTCAAATTCCGTACCGAAGGTGCAGCGTTTAAGAGCTGTCCTGAGAGCGCCGATGTCACGATAATTCCCCATTCCCGACGGGAATATCATTTCAGGGTGCTTGAACTGTGTTCCAAGCTTTTGCCGAAGCGACTTGACGTGCAGCTGCTGATCTCTGAGTATCCTTAGAATTGTTTCATTTTTTATCGAAATAAGCTTGCTTTCGCCTGTTTTGGTTGTGCCTAAGGTAAGTCGCTGTCCATTGGGCAGGCTGCTGTCATAGATAAGTGTATGTTCCACAAGAATGGTCGCATTGTCATAATTTATGTCGCTCCACTTCAAAGCCAATGCTTCCGAGGGGCGAAGTCCTGTCAGCAGAAGAAACTCAAAGTAACGTTTCTCATCATCGTCCATTTTGGAATTTCTGATGTGCTCGATGAACCTCTGTGCCTGATCGGGTGTCATATAACGCTTTTTCTTCGGCTCATTTCTTTTCTTCCACGAAATATCGTGTGCGGGACTGTGGTCGATTATCCCGCACTGCACTCCGTAAGTCAGTATCGCCTGTATTGTGGTAAGGTATTTCTTTTTTGAACCGTTGCTGCCCGTCATTTTATTCATTGTCTGAGATAAAAACACGGGATTCAGGCGGTTAAGCTGAGTATTGCCCAGAAGCGGCTTAATGTGGTTCTCATACGATGATTTATATGTGGTAATAGTCTGCGGTTTAAGTTCACAAGCGTGGATCTCAAAATATAGCTCCGCAAGTTCCGAAAATTTCATACTTCCATCGTAATAAGGATTGGTTTTGTATTTATCGTCAAGCTTTAGAGCATATTTCTGAGCTTCTGCAAATGCTTTTTTGTATGAAAGCGTAGGAGAAGCTACAAATTTGTCATACTTCTTTATCTGTTTGCCATTGCCGTCATATCCACAGAAGCTGATTATCTTAAAGCTGTTGGGATTTTTCTTCGTTGGTCTATGTTCGATCCTTGCCATTGTCAGCCTCCGAAATATGTAAGCAGATCAGACTTTCTTATAAGAATCTTGCCGTGTTCCCCACGTCCTGTGCGGATAAACGGGAGCTTGCCTGTCTTGGCGAGAATACGAATGGTACTCTGCGACACACCCTGAATGACTTGACAGCACTGCGGGATCGAGAGCATTTCAATGACTTCAGGCTTGCTTTCACGCTCTGTTTTCTCCGCTCGAATGCTTTCGATAAGCTGCTGAATGATGTTTTCAGTAGTTTCTTTTGTTTTCATTGCGTTTCCTCCTTGTTTTTTTCTGTAAAGTGTGTTATAATGTACTCAAATGTTTATAATCAGGAAGTTGACTGTTGTTTTACAGGTGTTTCACCGCCATTCTCAAAGAATTCGAGGAAAGATTTCTTGTAAACGAGGATTTTTCCGCCTTTTCCTTTGCCTGTGCGGAAAGCCTGTATCTTGCTCCGTTCGATAAGGCTGCGGACTGTGTAGTATGACAGCCCGGGTATAAGCTGCGTACATTCACGGATCGTGATAAGTTCGATATCTGTGGACATAAATTCAAGCTCCTTTCTGAATTGAAGAATCATCTATTACTTAATAAAACGTTCTGCACTCCTTAATTACGAACTTCGTTTATTGCAATTATACTATATCTTTTCTTGCTTGTCAAGACTTTTGTATTTAATGATGTAACTAAAATTTATAAATAATTTTGTGCATATTGTTGAGGTGTTTGTATGTTTTGGGATAAATATGTAAATATGTGTAAACATGTTGGCAAATCTCCGACAGGTTTAGCAAACGAATTGAATATAAATAAAAGTACCGTTGCTGGGTGGAAGAAGGGACAACAGCCTGCCGGTAATACAGTCTATTTAATTGCTGAAAGGCTTGGCTGTTCTGCAGATTATTTACTTTCAGAGGACGAGGAGGATGTATCTCTTTTATCAAAAAAGAGTGCTTTCAAGTCAATTCACGCTATCCCGCAGCGTTTTGTGAGCCTTATCAGCGGTGATCCTATATCTGCTGATGAGCTTGCAGATATAGCCGAGTATCTGGACTGTGACATTGATTTTTTGAAAGATACTGAAAAACTTGAGTACGTTCCTCTTGGCAAACGTAAACTGGGCGTTGAGTTCAACGTGAATATTATGCACGAGATATTTATGATACTTGACCGCTGTGCGGACTCCAAGCTTTACAAGAGCGTTCAAATACAGATATCCCGGATTATTCTTCATTGGGTGCTTGCCGATGAAGACAGTGGTTGGACTATTGAAAAACTCTACAACATTAAGCAGATTGACTCACACAAGCTTAAATACATCTACACAAACGAAGCTGATCCCGATTCTACAAGGAATTACGGTCTGAACTTCACAGACCTGACTGTTATCAGCAGGGAAACCAAGTATTCTTATCAGTATTTGCTGACCGGAACTGATGGGGATGTTTATAGGGAGTATTTGAAGCTTAGAGATGAGAATTGAATTATGCTGAAAAGTATGTAGTTTTATTAATAAAGTATAATTTCCTCTAAAGTCATGAGTTACAGTGGCTGACGAGTTTTTTGTTCAGGAATAAATGTGGAAAATGTAAAACAAACATATTTTATGACGTGTCTGTATTAATTCGAGAAGGAGGGTGTCTGTGGCATCAGGTAATATGCAACCAAAATGGGATATATATGAAGCGGTCATTCTTCTGGATGGATATCTGGAGATGCATCAAACTAAAACACCCAAAAAACGAATGGTGAAGATTATATCCGATAAACTTCGCAACATGGCGGTAAATCGTGGGATTACGATTGATGACGTATACAGAAACGAAAATGGAATCTCATATCAGATACAGAGTATGGATTCTGCATATAAAGGATATAAGGTATATGTTCCTGCGACAAAGCTTTTTGTGGAAGCTGTAGATATTTATCGAAAAAATCCGGAAAAGTACATTAAGCTACTTATCCTGCACTTAACGATTACCTCAAAAAATATGTATTTGACTGTCCTGTGCTTGCCGAAGAGTTGACAGAATATTTTGATTTATATAAAAAGCAAAAAACGTCCAACCGCATTTCTAATGAATTTATGAAACTTGTAGAAAAGTATGCGACCGAAATATCGTATGCACAGCTCCCTACAAGGGACAATGCAATCAAAGCTATTAATGATAAAAATCATACGTATCTGTATTGGATAGATGCTTTAGGCGTTGAATATCTATCGTATATTACAGTTCTTGCAAAGAAAAAAGGACTGTCAATCCACACAGATATTGTCAGATCAGACCTTCCTACGATCACATCTATAAATAAAAAGTTCTATGACCAGTGGATTGGTGGAAATAAATACAAAGAAAATCAACTTGACATTATAAAACATAAAGAAAAAGGCGGTTACTTTTTCACTGACGATGAGGATCCAATCCATATTCCGGCGGAACTTGAGGTTATTGAAAAGGCTATAAATACTGCAGCTATGGAATTATCGATGCATAATTACAAATCTTTTGTAATTGCAAGCGATCATGGTGCCTCCAGACTTGCTGTAATTAAGAAGCAGGAGGTGCCTCATGATACCGATACCAAGGGTGAGCATTCAGGACGGTGTTGTAAGACATTCGAAGGGTGTAACGTGCAAAATAAAGTTGAGGAAAATGGATACATTGTTCTTTCAGACTAAGTCTCCCTGCTTTTATGCGTGATTGGCTGTTGAAAAAGTTTGAAGACGATGATGGTGAATTTGATAAAGATGCTCTTGTCAGATTCGTCAAGAAGTTCATTCCTCGAAAAGATGATTGGAATGCTATAAAAAATGCCATTGTTATTGAAGGAAAGACTGTAAAATTCTTAGCTAAGGTATCTGTGAATATTGATATCAAAACCGGTGAAGTATCATTTGCTTTACCTGATTTTGGGTTGGGATTTAAAGAAACAATTATTGAAACAGACATATGGGATTCTTGTAAAGAGGATCTGATAAAAGGACGGGACGTATGGGGAATGGTTGAACTTGGATACCGTTCACCAGATGATTTTGATTTTACTTTTGAGTACGAGAAAAAAGCCTCAAGAGGAAAGAACTCAAAAGATGGGAAAATAAAACTCGTATCATTCAAAAACTTCTGCCCATATGAGATTGATCTCGAAGATTACAAAGAAGCACGTAATGAATTCTCTATAGACGAATGGATAAACGTAATCCTTGGAGCTGTTGACTATAATGCTGATGGTTATGAAACTGAAGAAGAAAAACTTACTATGCTTACAAGATTGTTGCCATTTGTGGAAAAGCGACTTAATTTAATTGAACTTGCACCCAAAGGTACGGGGAAGTCTTACTTGTTTGGTAATGTCAGCAGATACGGTTGGCTTTCAAGCGGGGGCGTAATGAGCCGTGCAAAGATGTTTTATGATCAGATAAAACGGAGAGAGGGCTTGATTTCCGGTAGTGATTTTGTGACATTAGATGAAGTTCAAACAATTTCTTTTACTGATACCGATGAAATGAGAGCTGCTTTGAAGGGTTATCTTGAACAAGGAACATTTACGGTGGGTGATTACAAAGGTACTGCCGATGCCGGTATGATACTTTGCGGTAATATAAGAAAAGAAATTATGGATGCAGATGGATATAGCAATATGTTCACTGAATTGCCTGCGGTATTTCATGAATCTGCACTTATAGAGAGATTCCACGGATTTATCAAGGGTTGGAACATACCGAGAATGAACGATGATTTAAAGGTAAATGGTTGGGCTTTAAATTCAGAATATTTTTGCTCGATTTTGCACGAACTTCGAAGTGATATGACATATCGAAGCATTGTTGATGAATATATTATCGTCCCGGAAGGTGCAGATACCCGTGATACTGAAGCGGTAAAGCGTATTGCGACAGCATACCTAAAGCTGTTATTTCCAAATGTTCAGCAAGTAAATGATATAACACCAAGAGAGTTCAAGCGATATTGCTTTGATAGAGCAAGAAGAATGAGGGATACCATTAAGTATCAGTTAGGATTACTTGATGTTGAGTATTCCGGAAAGGATTTACCACCGTTCAAAATCTACGGTATTGATACAGATTAATATGGAAGAAAAGAAATGTTATGTATGCGGAAAAACTCCGCTTACGAAAAATGAGATAGGACTCACTAAGAAACTAATTGACAAAAAATCGTCTGTTTTTTACTGTCTGCCTTGTTTGGCAGAATATCTTGAAGTCACAGAAGAGGAACTTCTCGCTAAAATAGAAGATTTTAAAAACGAGGGATGTACTCTCTTTATATGAGGTTTATGCCTATGAAGCAACATATTTATGCTGATAATGCGGCAACAACACAATTGGATAAGTCCGTATTTGAGGCAATGACTCCATTTATTCTTGAAGAATACGGAAACGCCTCGCAGCTTTACAGTTTTGCTCGCAAGCCGAAAAAGGCTATTGCTGATTCAAGGGCTGCGATAGCGGAATGTATCGGGGCATTTCCCGAAGAAATTTTCTTTACTTCCGGAGGCACAGAGGGTGACAACTGGATAATAAAAAGTTTGGCCTTTTCAGATACGGAAAGAAGAACGATGATAACATCTGCCTTCGAACATCATGCCGTTTTGCATTCTTGCGATGCAATTGATCGACTTGGTTATCCTGTTATATATATGTATCCTACTGAAGAAGGATACATAACACCTGAAAATCTCAAAAAAAACATAACTGATAAATCTCGCCTTGTTTCGGTAATGTATGCAAATAATGAGATTGGTAGCATTCAGCCCATTCAGGAATTATGTGAGGTTGCACATTCGTATGGTGTGCTATTTCATACTGATGCAGTCCAAGCTGTTGGTCATGTTAAAATCAATGTTCATGAACTGGGTATTGACTTCCTTTCAGCATCGGCTCATAAATTCAACGGTCCAAAAGGAATTGGATTCATCTATGCCCGTAAAGGTGTACAGCTTTGCCCTTATACAGATGGTGGCGCTCAAGAAAATGGAAAACGTGCAGGAACCGAAAATGTTGCATCGATTGTTGGAATGGCTACAGCGCTTAAATCAAATTACGATGACTTGGAAAAAAATAAAAAACATATTTTAAATTTGGAAAGACGCTTTATTGCCCAACTTAATGAATCAAAAATCATATACAAGAGAAATGGAGGTGAAAATACGCTGCCTGGTATTATAAGTCTTTCGTTTCCAGGGGCTGATGGTGAAACTATTATGCATAGAATGGATTTAATGGGTATCAGCATTTCAACCGGATCTGCCTGTGATAGTGTTAATACCGAAATATCTCACGTTCTTCAGGCAGTGAAGCTTGATAAAACCTTTGCCAAAGGCACAGTTCGTATTTCTCTTGGAAAGAATAATACTGATGATGAAATAGATAAAATTGCATATTCTCTAATTAAGATAGCTGTAAAGCTCCTTGTAGTTCAGCAGATGTTCAAATTCAAGCTTTTCAAAGTTGATGCTGATTATCTGCGAATCGTCAACGCCGCATTCCTTGAGATATTCCTGAAACTGCAGCAAAAGCGTGGATTTGCCGCAGCGGCGGAAGCCAGTGACTACTTTGATTATCTGCATATCCTTGAGCTTTTTCAGTTTTTCAAGATATTGCTGTCTTTTTACCATCTTAATCACCTCATAAAATAGTATAACACAAAAAAATAAAAATATCAAGAAGTTTTTATAATTTAATATAAAAAGTGTAAAGCTTGATCGACTTTTAATACTGTAAAACTTTGAATATGCAAATAACTGAAAAACGACTTATTGTACTTGAATTCTTTCAAATGATATGATACAATATAATAAAGAATGATAACTAAGAAACAGGGAGGCGGAAGCAATGGGCATATATTTAAATCCCGGAAATGATCTGTTTGCTCAGGCGCTCAGTTCAGAGATATACGTTGATAAATCTATGCTTATCAGACTTACAAATGAGCGTTTGAACAGCAATGACAGGCATATCTGTATAAGCCGTCCCAGACGTTTCGGAAAATCAATGGCTGCCAATATGCTTGTTGCGTATTACAGCCGAAACTGTGATTCAAAGGAGCTTTTCAGCTCACTTGCAATAGCTGATACACTTGATTTTGAAGATCATCTTAACAAATACAACGTTATCCATCTTGATATGACACGCTTTGCATCAAAAGCACCTGATGTTAAGGGTATGATTGACCGTCTGGAGCTTACATTGAAGCAGGAACTGAGCGAGCTTTGTGCCGATATAAGCTATCCCGATTTTTATTCGTCCGATGAGATACTTACACTTATTTATAACAAGTATAGGATCCCGTTTGTTTTCATCATTGACGAATGGGACTGCGTCTTTCGTATCCATAAAAACGATATAGAGGGGCAGACTGCATATCTTGATTATCTCAAAATTCTGCTTAAAGATCGTCCTTATGTAGCACTTGATTATGCCACGGGCATACTTCCTGTAAAGAAGTACGGTCAGCATTCTGCTCTGAATATGTATTGCGAGTATTCCATTATTGATGCGGAGCCTTTTGCCGAATATATGGGCTTTACTGAATCTGAGGTGCAGGGACTTTGCCGTCGGTTTGATATGCCGTTTGATGAAATGAAGGGGTGGTACAACGGTTATCATGTGGGTGACACTTCAATATATAATCCCCAGTCTGTTGTCAATGCCTGCTTAAGAAAGCGATTCAGTAATTATTGGACCAAGACGGAAACTTTTGAAGCACTTAAGATCTATATTCAGCTTGATATGGACGGGCTGCGAAACGACATTATAAGAATGATAGCAGGGGAACAGGTCAGCGTCAATACGAACAAATTTCAGAATGATATGGTGACAATGAACTCGGCAGATGATGTTATAACCTTGCTGATCCATCTCGGTTATCTGACTTATGATTACGAAAAAAATGTGGCATGGATACCTGATAAAGAGGTGCGCCAGGAGTTTATAAACTGCATTGAGGACGGCGGTTGGGAAGAAGTCATGAATTCGCTCAGGCGTTCAGATGAGCTGCTTAAAGCTACGTTGTCCGGTGACAGTGATACTGTTGCTAAAATACTTGAAGAAGTTCATCAGCAGAACACCTCAATAATCTCATACAATAACGAGCTTTCACTTTCCGTTACTCTTGCACTGGCTTATTATTCTGCGAAAAACAGCTACGAGATTTTCAGAGAGTTTCCCAGCGGAAAAGGTTTTGCTGACCTGACCTTTATTCCCAGACGGGGAGTAGATTTTCCTGCAATGGTCATTGAGCTGAAATACAACAATTCTGCTGATAACGCCATTGAGCAGATCAAGGAAAAGAACTACACAGAAAAACTGTCGGCATTCTGCGGTGAAATTCTGCTTGTGGGAATAAGCTATAACGACAGCAAGGGTCATTCCTGCATCATTGAAAAAATTGTAAAACAGTAATTTTGAAAAAGCGGCAGTCAATCAAAATTGGCTGTCGCTTTTTTCAAATTCACTTAAACAGAGTGGGGGATATTTCAAAAGTGTAATTCTGCATTGCAAGGCGAAAATACTTGAATTCTTTCTGCATATCTTCAATGTCTTTCTGATAAACTGAACCTGATGAATTGGCAATTTCTGCAATTTGGTTGAGATTGTATCCGATTGAAAGAAAGGCTCTTTTCAAAGCAGAAATTTCTTTAAGATTAAAGAATTTCAGTTCGCCGTTCAAAGCCATTCTGCGGATAAATGTTCCTGTCCGAAGTTTGGCAGCCTCTGATTTTCGGCAAATCATTTCCCATTCTTCGGGTGTAAACCCAATAAGTTTTTTGATCCTGTCTTTTTTGTATGGCATTTTATATCAGCTCCTTATTATTTATCAGGTGTCAGGGTGTCCCTGAATTTTTGCGTGTTACAGCCACGCAAAACGAAAAGGTATATACCTTTTCTACGCTTGCGGGTATCTTCCTTTTTATCTGCCACCCATCGGACAGTTTCCGCAAGGAATGTTATTCAACCTGTTGAATTCAATAGGCTGAACGTTTACTGTCCTAAAGATGGCGGTGGTAATTGCTCTGAATCAGCAAAAGTTGGAATTGCAGCTTTGAGCAAATGGGTGACTGCTTTTGAAGAAACTGCTTTCGGCAGAGATTGGATATTTGCAATTTTAAAAATCTCCGGATTTGATAAACCGCATTTTTCGTAAGTCACGCTTCTGAGATTTTTTAAATTTCATCACAGCGGTAGATTTTAATTTCTAACAAAATTCCGCATCAGTGATTTTTCAAAACCAATATTTCATCAAAATCACTCCGAGCAGTTTTTGCGGATAAGGCAAATCGGCACATGATCAATTCCGAAAAAAATAAAATCAGCCGATTTCACAAATCCGATAGTTGCAGATTTCCGCTGTTGTGATCATTTTACTTCAACGATTATTTCATCAAGTCCCATTCGTCAGCGGCATTCCCGTATGAGCCGTAAAGCCTGTGAAAAGTGAAATGTTGCAGGTGTAGGCTGAGTTGTAAAGTGCGGTGCAGATATATTTGTCGGGGCATTGAATTTTTCCTTCGAGCTTGGAGATGTTGTCGATAACGTAAAGGATATGCTCGTCGGTCAGCTTCAAGAACGTACTCTTTGCCCCCATACCCGATTTGATAG
>NZ_FR894865.1:0-1435 GCF_000434255.1 Ruminococcus sp. CAG:379
CTGAAGGCGGAGCTTTTCCACCAGCGCTTCCTGCAAAACAGCAGAGAAATTGATGCCTGCGTGTTCAGCTTCTGCATTGATCCAGGACGGAAGCGACAGTGTTTTTTTGATAAACCGCTTATGCTGCTTTGCTCGGAACGGCGGCATATACGCTTCCACCAGAACCAGTGTTTGATGTTTACCAACCTGGATCTGATCAAAGGGAGTGGGTTCCGGAATTTCTTCTCCGTCCTCCTCCATGCCAAACAAATGCAGCAACATTGCTTCTTTGGCATTGCTTAACGCTGTTTCAAGATCTCCTGCGCAAGGCAGACAGCCGGGTAAATCCGGAAATTCAATGGAGATCCCTTTGTTCTCCTGTTCAAAAATTGCCGGAAAAACGTAATGATCCTTCATCGTGATTACCTCCTGTTCGAGTGGCTTTACCATGGAGCAGAAGTCATTCAAAGTGAACCCCTGCTTGTTTTTCGATGCTTTTCAGTGTTTTGATGGGAATATCCTTGACCGGGTGCGTAACCGTCACCCTCCCCTTTTTACTGGGATGCTTGAATTGATGGTGATCCCCTGCACAATTCACCTCGTACCAACCATCCGCTATTAATTGCCGGATGATGTCCCTGGATGAGAAGCTCTTCATTTCTTCTGTCGAGTAGACAGCTCGACACTCCTTTCCTGTGATTCAAACTGCAAAGGGATGTCCCAGCCCTTTACGGATCCTCTGTATCTATTATAACACGTAAGTTATTACGTGTCAATATCATTTCAACCGAATACATTGCATAAAAAAATCGCCCCTCGGACGATTCAAAAAAATATTCGACTAGCTATTGACTCGCTCCCCAAAATGTGCTATAATGAAGAAGCGATGAATAAAGCATCACACGGGGTGCAGATGGACGGCAATCCAAATACACCCCATCATCAGACTGGTGATCAGAACACCTGACTGACTTAGTGCAATGGCTATATCGTGTTTCATTGTAGCACGATTATAGATATTTGTCAAGAGCCTTTCAGACTGCTTCTACACTTGGTCTGAAGGGCTTTTCCTTTTCGCATAGAAACTTGACAATTGCATACAGTTGATTGTCCGGCTTTCCGGCTCATGGAGTGGAAACATATCCAGCACATCCGTCACATACGCAAAGACAACCTGTTCAGCATGCTGAATCAACCCGTTTTTTCTTTTCAGAAAGGTAACAACGGCAAGGTATTGAGCGAACCATATGCATGACGGTGAATCGGTAGGCATACCCGAAGGATGCGATAACAATGAACCGGCAAGCGCAGGGCGGTGATAGAATGATACACCCTGTAGGCTTTGCAAGCAGACGGATAATTGATGATACAGTAAAATACATTAGATAGCCGAAACGAGCCGCTGTTTCGTGACTCGTTTCGGTATCATGTGTTTTGGCGGAAAGAGAGGGATTCG
>NZ_FR894866.1:0-19942 GCF_000434255.1 Ruminococcus sp. CAG:379
ACGATCTGGGGGCATTCCGCCAGCTCCTCGCTGAAGTTGGCAAGCTCCCGGTTGATGATTTTGTAATCCTCAATGGGATCCCGACCCTCCACGCCGGAAACATCCAGAACATGCAGAATCAGCCGACACCGTTCCACATGCCGCAGAAACTCGTGTCCCAGTCCCACGCCCTCACTGGCGCCCTCGATAAGTCCCGGAATATCCGCCATGACAAAGGAGCGCTCCTGGGCGATCTTGACCACTCCAAGCACCGGAGTCAGGGTGGTGAAATGGTAGTTGGCAATCTTGGGCTTGGCAGCGCTGACCACAGAGATCAGCGTGGATTTCCCCACGTTAGGGAAGCCCACCAGACCCACATCCGCCAGCAGCTTCAGCTCCAGGATCACCTCCAGCTCCTCACCCGGATAACCGGGCTTTGCAAAGCGGGGGATCTGCCGGGTAGCAGTGGCAAAATTCTGGTTGCCCTTGCCGCCCCGCCCCCCATGCGCCAGGATCTGGGGCTCGTCCGTGGACAGGTCTGCCAGCAGCCTGCCGGACTGGGCATCCCGGACAATGGTACCCCGGGGCACCTTGATGATCAGATCCTTTGCCGCCTTGCCGGTGCAGTTGCGGGAGCTGCCATCCTGCCCACGCTCTGCCACATACTTGCGCTTATAACGGAAATCAATCAGGGTGGAAAAATTATCGTCCACCACGAATACAACATCGCCGCCCTTGCCGCCGTCGCCGCCGTCCGGGCCGCCTGCTGCTACATACTTTTCCCGGTGAAAGGAAACAGCGCCATCGCCGCCGTCTCCCGCCTTGATTTTAATTTTCGCCTTATCAACAAACATATGCTTCCTCACATGTGACAGGGCATCCGCCCGGCACCTTATTACACAATAAAACCCCTAGCCAAAGCAAGGGGTTTCATCTCTGTTTTTCAAACGTCCGGATTACTGCTCAACAGCGTAAACGGAAACCTTCTTGCGATCCCGACCTACACGCTCGAATTTTACAGTACCATCGATCTTTGCGAACAGGGTGTCATCGGAACCGATGCCAACGCCCTCGCCCGGATGAATATGTGTGCCTCTCTGACGCACGAGAATGTTGCCTGCTACAACGAACTGACCGTCTGCACGCTTCACACCAAGACGCTTGGACTCAGAGTCACGACCGTTCTTAGTGGAACCCATTCCCTTCTTATGCGCAAAAAACTGCATACTAATTCTCAGCATTTCTTACACCTCCGTAAGCTTCATCTGAATTCTGTTCGGATAATCCTCTGACAGACACTGAAGCTGCAATTGCAACCCTGCAAGCAGCTTGCTGCCTGCCCCCGTGCTGTCATCCTGCTGCCGGATGCTGATCCGGATCTCGTTGTCCAACGCCTCCACCTTCGCAGGGATCCGGAAGATCTCCGTGATCGTGTTGGCTGTCAACTGTACTGCCGAGGAGACGGACGCACATACGATATCGTAGCCCGCATCCCCAAAATCGGCATGTCCGCTGATCTGGAGTCCGCACAGCACACCACCGCAGCTGCGGAATCTTGCGGCAATCATTATGCCTTGATTGCTTCGATCTTAACCTTGGTATAGGGCTGTCTGTGACCCATCTTGGTCTTCTCGCCCTTCTTCGGCTTGTAGGTGAAGACTGTGATCTTCTTAGCCTTGCCGTTCTTGAGCACCTTGGCTTCAACGGTTGCACCTGCAACATAAGGAGTTCCGACAGTCAGACCGCTTTCTGCGCCGATTGCAATTACCTTGTCAAAGCTTACTGCTGCGTCAGCCTCTACCGGCAGCTTCTCGATGAAAATCTCATCGCCTTCGCTGACCTGATACTGCTTTCCACCTGTTTCAATCACTGCGTACATGATTCTGGCACCTGCCTTTTTCTAAAAACTCGCTGCGAGAGGCGGATGCATACGCATCGCTTTTCCTGCCTATCACATGCGGCACATTTATTTTATCACATTTTGTTACCACTGTCAATGGTTTTTCTCAGGTTTTTTCCTGGGTCAGATATCGGATTATAGCCACCAGATCCGCAATGTTCACCGTACCATCCCGGTTGAAATCTGCAATTTCTGCGTCCAGGGTCTCCAGATCCGTGTGACCGATGATATAGCGCTTGAAGATCACCACATCCAGTGCGTTCAGCTTGCCGTCGCTGTTGAAGTCACCCTGCAGAATGGGCTTGGCAGTGGTCACAGTCACCGGATTGCCCTGCTCATCCGTCACAGCTGTAGTGCCGGGTGTGGTCTTGCCGTCCGTATACTCGCCCAGGGAAACCCCGTTGACCCCCAATGGGATCTCGTGATCCAGACCGATAAAGGCGCCGTCCTCCGTCTGCCACAGCACCGGCTTTACCAGTGCGTACTTATCCTCATCCCAGGTGGAGAAATTGTCATAAACCAGCCCACCGGTATCACCGGAGTTTTCGTTGAAGCACCAGAAAGTATGATGAATATGCTTCTCAATCATATAGTCCCGCAGATAGGTCATCCACTTGGTGTTCTTCCCGTCTGCGTCATGCTCCTCGTCAATAAAGCCACCCCACTCGCCGATCAGCAGCGGTGCAATGTTCTCCTCATAAATAAACGCCCAGTTGTCATACCAGCAATCCTCCATCAGAGTCTCCTGGGTGAAATCCTTGTCAAACCAGGTCTGAGTCCATACCAGAGGCCCGTAGTCATGGGGAGAGAATACCACCTGTTTCTGATATTGGGGATTCTTCAGAGTAATCGGGTACTCCCGCTGTCCCCGGAAGCATGCACCCCACCAGGTATGATGATAGTACTCGGTCATGGTAGTATAATCAATGCGAGGCGCCGTCCAGTCGTAACCCTCCATGGGGTACACCTCCACGCCCTCAATCATAATCAACAGATTGGGGTTCACGTCCAGTACCCGGTTCGCACAGATCTCTGCTGCATACTTCCAGTTGTTGGCGTCCGTGGTATTATCCCACTTTGCCATGATATCCGGTTCATCCGCCGTACCATGGGGTTCATTCTTTAGGTCGATGGCAAGAATGGTGTCATCATCCTTGTAATAGTCCGCAAACCACTCCAAGCCCGTACACCAATCCTCCGTGCTGAACTTGTCCGTATACCAGAGGTGAATCTGATGACCGGCAGAAGCCGTCTCGGCACTGTGTACGTCAATCATGATTTTGATGCCCGCTTCTTTACACCATTGCACCGCCTGATTCCAGATGTCAAAGCTGTACTTCACTGTACCGCCTTCCACCCCCTCCACGGACAGTTCCGGATTGGAGTAGGTGTTTACCTTCGGCGTTGCCGGATCCGGATCCCCGTTTTTCCACTGGAGCAGCAGCTCCGTTGACATGGGTACACGCAGGAAATTGAACCCATGGTCAGCAATCTGCTGCAGCATGCTATGCATGTTCTGGGACCATACCCCGTCGAACACCTGACTGCCCACATTGTAGCCAAACCAGTTACAGCCTGTCAGCCACACCTCGTTGCCGGATGCGTCATAGATCTTGTTCCCCTCCACATGCAGCCAGTCATCCTGGGTGGTTCCTTCCGCAGATGCCGTAGGAAAACCTGCTGCAAAACAGCCTGCCGCCACCATGCACAGGGTCATGCCCATTGCCGCTATACGTTTGAACTGTTTGATCAAAATGTTTCCGCCCCTCTCAATGTTATAGATACTTATATTTTATAGGACTTCACTAAAAAAGTCAAGCAAATGATTGCTTTTCTGATACAGCAGTGCTATACTGAAAAAAAGGAGGGGTTTCTATGAATCAGATTCAGCAGCTGCAGGCCATGATTGACCAGAGCAGCAGCATTGTATTTTTTGGCGGTGCCGGTGTATCCACCGAAAGCGGCATCCCGGATTTCCGCAGTGTGGACGGACTTTACAACCAGCAGTACGACTATCCCCCGGAGGAGATCCTAAGTCATCGCTTCTTCCTGAACCATACAAAAGAATTCTACACGTTCTATCGAAAAAAGATCCTGCTGTGTGACCATCCCTTTATGCCCCAGCCAAATGCCGCACACTATAAGCTCGCCCAGCTGGAACAGGCAGGCAGGCTCCGGGCAGTCATCACTCAGAACATCGACGGACTGCACCAGAAAGCCGGCAGCAAGCATGTACTGGAGCTGCACGGCTCGGTGGAGCGGAACTACTGCATGGACTGCGGCAGGGCATATTCTGCGGATTACATTCGCAGAAGCACAGACATCCCCCGTTGCAACTGTGGCGGCATCATCAAGCCGGATGTAGTACTGTACGAGGAATCCCTGGACAGTGATGTGATCTCTCAGAGCATTGCTGCATTGCAGCAGGCTGATCTGCTGATCGTGGGCGGCACCTCCCTGAACGTATATCCGGCAGCCGGCTTTTTGCAGTATTTCCGGGGCAATGCATCCGTACTCATCAACTGCGGTGAGACCCAGATGGACGGCAGCATGGATCTTCTGATCCGGGACAAGATCGGCAGTGTACTTAACCAAATCAGATGCTGATATTATTTAAGCAACCGTTTTATTCAATTCATCCTTCCATAACTTAACGGATTCTTTATTTAATGTGCACATTATTTTGAGTTTTTTATGAAAAGTACTTGAAGTTTTCAAACAAACGTGGCATAATATTAACATAAAATCATACAGGGAGGTTTTCTTATGAATTCATTCGTAAAGCGACTGGGCAGTGCCCTCACTGCCAGCGCAATGATGCTGACCGCCGGCATCTTCGTTCCGGTTCAGGCAGCTGACACAGGGGCTGATGCAGCACCTCTGTTCACTGCCGAGGCGGAGGACTGCACCCTGCTGACAGGCGCCAGCGTCACCACCAATGTGTACGGCACGGAGTATCCGGGCTACAGCGGAGATGGTTTCGTATGGGCAGGGAACGCCGGCGGCATGACCTTTGAGGTGGATGTACCGGAGAATGCCATGTACGAGCTCACCACAAGATGCTGGATGTACCTGGGTGATCCGGGCACCACCAGAATGCAGACCATGGCAATTGACGGAGATGTCAAAAGCTCCATCTACATTCCCAATAACGAAAAATGGCAGGATTCCAGCTTCGGCTTCTTTTACCTGGAAAAGGGCAAGCACACCATTGATGTGGGCGCTTCCGGCAGCTGGGGCTTTATTCTCTACGACACCGTCACCTTTGACTTTGCAGATATGCCGGAGCTGAACATTGCGCCGAACCCCTGCGACAAAAATGCCACTGCCGAGACTAAGGCGCTGATGAAGTACATGACCAGTCAGTACGGCAATCACATCATCTCCGGTCAGCAGGAGATCTACGGCGGCGGCAACAATGGGGACACCGAGCTGGAATTCCGGTACATCTACGAGACCACCGGCAAATATCCCGTAATCCGGGGCTTCGATTTCATGAACTACAACCCCCTCTACGGCTGGGAGGACGGCACCACTGGCCGTGTCATCAACTGGGTGGCAAACTGTGGCGGTATCGCAACCGCAAGCTGGCACATCAACGTGCCCCAGGACTTTGACTCCTACACTTTGGGGGATCAGCTGGACTGGAAACAGTGTACCTACAAGCCCACCTCCTCTTTCAACACTGCAAACTGCCTGGATCCTACCACAAAGGAATACAAATACCTGATGCTGGCAATCGAGGATCTGGCGGAGCAGCTGCTGATCCTCCAGGATGCAAATGTACCGATTATTCTCCGTCCCTTCCATGAAGCGGAAGGCAACAACAATATCGACGGCTCCGGTGCATGGTTCTGGTGGGGTTCCTCCGGCGCAGAGGTATACAAGGAACTGTGGAAGCTGCTGTACACCACTCTGACCGAAGAATACGGCATCCACAACTGCATCTGGGAAGTAAACCTGTACGACTATGCAAATTCCGCACAGTGGTATCCGGGGAACGACTATGTAGACATGGTTGCATACGACAAGTACGAGGGCTCTCCCTACACCTGGAACACCTCTGCTGCAACCTCTGTGTTCCTGACCCTGGTCAATGACACCAACGACACCAAGATGGTTGCACTGGCAGAAAACGATGTAATCCCGGACATCACCAACATGGTGAACGAGGGCGCATGGTGGTCTTACTTCTGCCCCTGGTACGGAGATTTCATCACCAACGGTACCACCAATACCAAGGAAATGCTGGACAAGATCTATAACAGCGACTATGTCGTAACACTGGACGAGGTGCCCAATGACCTGTACGGCTATGCACGGGGCAACGGAGGCAACTGGAACGTGGAAGGTGCCTATGAGTGTGAGGATGGCAGCATTCAAACCAACAAGGGCACCAAGACCGTTGCTTACGATTACTGCTCTGGTGGAAAATATGTGTACCTCCAGGGAGAGGGCGACTACATTGAGCAGACTGTAACCGTAGAAAAGGCAGGCAAGTACGCCATCCGCTATGGTTATCAGCAGAACTTTGAGAAAAACGGCAAGACCCAGAACCTCTACGTCAACGGTACCGCAGCGGGCGAGGCTTTCTTCCCCTATTCCATCCTGTTTGGAGAGAGCGATGCCATCGTGGTTGAGTTGAAGGCAGGCAAGAATACAATCAAGGTAGAAAGCGGCGAGGGCTGGACATATTTTGACTACCTGACCGTAAGCTATGTGGGCGATGACATTCTCACCGGCGATATCAATCTGGACGGCAAACTCAGCGTCAGCGACGTGGTACTTCTCCAGAAGTATCTGATCAAGAGCGGTAAGCTGACTGCCGATCAGGCAAAGCGTGCCGATCTGAACGGAGACGGCGTGCTGAATGCATATGACCTGGCTCTGCTCAAGCATACCATGCTGGGCAAATAATCTCTTACACACAAAAACAGAAAGCCGCTCCGGATGCTCCGGGGCGGCTTTTTCTTTCATTGTGCGGGATTCCCTTTACATTCTTCCATAACGGGCAGCACTGCCAAGCTCGGACTCAATCCGCAGCAGTCGGTTGTATTTTGCCACCCGATCCGTCCGGCAGGGTGCGCCGGTCTTGATCTGTCCGGCACCCACTGCCACTGCCAGATCTGCAATGGTGGTATCCTCCGTTTCCCCGGAGCGATGGGACAGAATCGTCCGGTACCCGGCGGATTTCGCCATGCCGATAGCGTCCAGCGCTTCGGACAGTGTGCCGATCTGGTTACACTTGACCAGCAGCGCATTGGCAGCATGCTGGGAAATGCCACGGGACAGATGCTCCGTATTGGTTACAAACAGGTCATCCCCCACCAGCTGCACGCAGGCACCCAGTCGACTGGTCAGCTTGCTCCAACCCGTCCAGTCCTGTTCCCCCAGGGGATCCTCAATGGAACAGATGGGATAGGTCTTGCAAAGGTGCTCCCAATAGTCGCTCATACCCTCTGTGTCATACTCCGTACCTCGCTTTGGCAGCCGGTACTTGCCGTTTTCGTACCATTCGCTGGCCGCTGCATCCAGAGCAATCTGCACATCCGATGCGCTGTAGCCTGCCTTTTCGATTGCCTCCAGCACACACGCAATGGCATCCTCATCCGAAGCCAGATTCGGTGCAAAGCCTCCCTCATCCCCAACGGTGGTGGCAAGACCTCTCCCCTTCAGCACACCCCCCAGAGCGTGGTAGATCTCCGTACCCATTTGCAGTCCCTCCCGGAAGGAGGATGCGCCCCGGGGCATTACCATGATCTCCTGGATATCCACATTGTTGGAAGCATGGGCACCGCCATTCAGAATATTCATCATAGGCACCGGCAGCACATTGGCATATATGCCTCCCACATACCGGTACAGAGGCATGTGGTAATGTCGTGCCGCCGCCCTGGCTGCTGCCCAGGACACTGCCAGCATGGCATTTGCCCCCAAGGCGGATTTATTGGCTGTACCGTCCAGTCTGCACATGCACCGGTCGATCCGGTACTGATCCAGAGTACCCTGGGCAATCAACGCCGGCGCCAGCACATGGTTTACATTGGATACTGCCTTGCGAACGCCTTTCCCATTGTAGCGGCCTTCCTCATCCCGCAGCTCCACTGCCTCAAACATGCCGGTGGATGCACCGCTGGGCACACTGGCGGCACCCAGGGAACCGTCCGACAGCAGCACCTCTGCCCGGACTGTGGGATTCCCCCGGGAGTCCAGCACCTCATATCCTCTGATCCGTTCGATTTTCACACTCATGTCTGTGCCACCCCCGTCGTATACGGCGCATACGCCTGCCGCACAAAATAGCCCTGGGGATGGGAGCACACAGGACAGATATGGGGCGCTTCCGTGCTGTCCACAATGTGTCCGCAGTTCAGACACATCCACTTGGTGGAGGTTTCATTGACGAACAGCTTCCCGCTTTCCATCCACTGGGCAAACAGTCCAAACCGTTCTCCGTGGGTCTTTTCAATTTTTGCGATCTGCTGGAATGCGGCGGCAGCCTGGGTAAAGCCCTCCTGGGCAGCGATCTGCCCGAACTGGGGGTACACCGGGTCAAACTCCTGAAATTCGTTGTGCTGTGCATGCTGCAACAAGGGCAGCACCTCTGTCAGCACCTCCACCGGATAGGTACCGTCCACCGTTACGTTCTGCCCGTTCAGCTCCTTGAGCAGGTCATAAAACACCTTTGCGTGGGCAAGCTCCTGACTGGCAGTCAACTGAAACACCGCCTTGATCACATAAAGCTGTGCCTGGCTTGCTGCCTCTGCTGCAAAGGTATACCGATTCCGCGCCTGGCTTTCGCCGGCAAATGCCCGCATCAGATTCAGCCGGGTCTGACTTTCTGCAAATGCTATCTGCATGGTTCTTTTGCCTCCTTTTTATGGCAGCACTAAGCAAAGCATAAAATGCCGCCGGATGCAAATAGTATCTGCGCAAAGCCGGTGAATATACAAAAAGAGCAGCGCATCTGCACTGCTCTTTGCCTTACGTTCTGCTTTCGATGATCTGTACCATTTCCCCCACGTTTTTCATGCCGGAAACCTCTCGCATCTGGAACCGCATGCCAAATGCATCCTCCACGGCGGCGATCAGATTGATATGCTCAATGCTGTCCCAATCGTCAATGTCGTTTGCAGTAGTCTCCGGGGTCAGTTCGATGCTGTCATCATCAAAGACCTCCCGGAATACCTTTGTCAGCTTTTTGTAAGTATCACGCATGTTCCTGTTCTCCTTCCTGATTGACCCGGATCACATGATTCCGGTTTGTATAGTTCGTCAGATCCAGCAGCCAGTCGGTCCTGCCCTCCGGGGTCTCGGATTGCTTCGCAAAGCCGAAGCCTTCATACAGCCCGGCAACCATCCTGTTCTTTGCCGTGGGCAGGTAGATCCCGTGCAGGGTGGTGATCCCCTGCGCCCGACACTGGGATACCAGCGTATCCAGCATCGCAAGCTCCATATCCCGCTTCAGAACACGGCAGCTCATTAGCCACAGAATGATATTCAATTGGGTGCCCTGCTTCTGCCCGATCACAATGGAAACAATGCCGTTGTCCCCGAACTTATCCCGCAGCCGTCCGCACAGACGGACGTAATCCGGACTGTCCGCCACCGCCTGCATCTCACTTTCCGTGTATCGGCGGGTAGTCAGATTGAACTGGTTGCTTTTATTGGTCAACTGGGTGATACGGGGCAGGTATACCGGGGAAAAATCCCGGATCTCCGCCTGCATCTCCAGGCTTTCCAGATACTCCGTGTAGTCGGCATACTGCTTCTGCTGCTGACTGCGCTGCAGGTTTTCCCGATACATTTCGTTCCGCTTTGCATCGTCCTTAGAGTAAGCGGTCATTTCAAAATAGCCGCAGTGATCCAGCACCCGGATATAATCCGTCACCTCTCCGATCTCCGGAACGGCAATGCCAGGGATCTGTCCCCGGACAATGGCACGCTCCGCAGGGTTATCATCCACAAACACAAAGCTGTCCGGCAGCAGATTCAACTGATCGGCAATGTGCAGAATGTTCTGATCCTTCGGCTCCCAGTTAGCCTCCACTGCGATGAAATCCTCCCGGTGCAGCACGTTTTCCGGATGCTGCAAGCCAAGCTCCGCATTTTCCGGCTCGTTCTTGGAGCATACATTCAACAGCACTCCAAGCTGTTGGTGCGCCTTCAGATACTGCTGAAATTCCGTATAGCCCTGAGCTTGGGCAGTTTCCTGACCGATTTCGATGCCTGCCTGCCCATCGTCCCCGATGACACCGCCCCATAGGGTATTGTCCAGATCCAGCACCAGGGCTTTTTTATTTTTGCCATAAATGGAGCGGATCACCCGGGTCAAACTATAGGCATAATCTGGAATTGCTTGCAGCGCCATGGGGTATTTGTACAGATACCAGTAGCTGGGATCCGCCCATCGATCCAGCCCGTAGCATGCAGCAAGACTCATCAGATCATGCACATAAAACTGTGGATGCTTCCGGGCATACCCATAAATCAGCCGGTTCAGCTCCGTTACAAAATTGGTCAGCCCGTGGGGGTCGGAGGCATCCGCACTGCCCAGCAGCCGATAGGAGGGAAACTCAAAATTATTCTGGATCACGGGACAGTGGTAGGTTTCCGCCAGCTTGTCCCACATGGCCTCCAGCTTCTGATACTGCCGCTGCACCGCCTCCCAGCATGCTTCCTCCGACAGGGTCAGATCCTGCTGAAATTCTGTAATATTCCGGCAGGTGGTATGCACCACAATCAGATCCGGCTGGAATGCCGCCAGCGTTTCGTTGGGAAACATAGCATCCTGCCAGTACTGGGCATACTCGGATTCATAAAAGGTCGGGGCAATACCCTCGTTCAGCAGAAACAGCTCCAGCATGGACACAATGTCTGCCATGGTGGATCCCCCCAGCACAGCGATCCGCTTGGGAATCCGCTGACTGTTGTCTGCCAGCAACTGCCGCCGATATTGCTTCCGGTGCCGCAGAAGCTCCGGACTGTCAAATGGATACGCAAGAGCCTGTAGCATAAGCCCCTCCTTATTGTGTGCGAATCTGTTCTATTTTCTTGGCATTGGGCCCGGTTGCGCTGAAGGTGTTCATGGCAAACAGCACATCCGTCACGTTGTGCTCCTTCATAAAGGAAATGGCATTTGGCTTGAAGTACCGCATGTCGATCACATAAATGTCCTCAAAGCTGTCCATAAAGTAGGGGGTCAGCGCATTGCCGTAGCTGTCTTTCACGATGCAGAGCGTTCTGCCATTCCGGGCGGAGGTCTGGATATGGGTAATCCTGTCGTCACTGCCCATGTATACCAGATACCAGCTGACAGGCTTCACCTTTTCCAGATTGATCAGCAGTCTGCCGGTGCGCTCGTTGCTCATGTCCGAGTTGTAGTAGGTGGTGGTATAATCCTCTTGCGGCGCATAATATACGAAATCCTCGGGATTGTCCTTCAGAACGATATCTCCGGAATAACCGTACAGCGTGCCTACATAACCGGGCTTTGTGATCTTCTCAAACTGAGAGATATCCCGGAAGGGAACCTGTGCCACGGATGCAAACTCCTGTGCCGCATAGTACGCAGCAATGGCACCCCAGTGATGATCCGTCCGGGGATAGATCAGCTCATCCGTATGCTGTCCCAGAATGTCGTATACATTCACCGGCTCGACTCCGTCCAGGTGCTGGTTAATATTATCGATATTCCCCTGCTCACTGCCGATCAGGTTCTTATACTTGTCCGGCATATAGTAGGAACAGGGGGTGGGGATCACCATGGAGTATACGTTTACGTTCTCCCCCAGATCCGACTTGTATGCGTTCACATAGCTGGCGTAATTTCTGCCTGCCGCATAGCTGCCGCCATACAGCATGATGCCACGCTTTTTGTAGATCAGAATGTTGTTGCTGATCTCCCCGTCTTCCTTGCTGTCATCGTTCTCCTCCACCGCAACGGTGGTGGCAGCGGTGATCTGCTGACTTTCCGCCGGCTGATCCTGCGCAGTGGTAACTGGCTCGGTGCCCACCTGGGTCTGGATGGGCTGGGTAGTCACCAGCGGCTCCGTTGTTTCCGGCTCGCTGTCCTTGTTTACATGCAGGGTGCCGTAAAACTTCACGTCATCCTCCATCTGCACCCCCATATGCCGCCGCATGGAGGCAGTCAGATTCTTGAACCATTCCCGCTTAGGTACGGTGTCGTTGTAATAGTTTGCAATATCCGCCGTGTACTTTCCGGAAATATAATCGCTCCAGGAAAAGGAAGGGAACTTGGCAAGGTTCCTGTTTTCGATCTCGGATTCCGTAGGGCGGGTGCCGAACAAAAACCACAAAGCCGTTCCGGTGACCAATGTGCCGATCACCAGTACATTCAGCAAATCGGTTTTCTGTCGGGCAGGATGATGACTGTGCCGGACTGGCTGCTTGTGTTCCGGTTTTTTCTCGGATGCAAGTTCAATATCCAGTTGATCCTTCGGTTCCATATGCGCACCCCCTTAAAAGCGAAAATACAGGAACGGATTGTTGGTGGCATCCACCAGCAAAATACTGCTTGTCACCAACAGCACCCCGTTGCACGCAGCCTGCAGCACGCCAAATGCCAGCTGCCGTCCCTCGGACTTCTTTGCAAGCTTTTCCAAGGTTTCCACAACCGGGAAGCAGCAGATTACCGCTCCGATCAGCAGATACAGATTGTTCGCAACAGACAGCTTGGTGAATTCATCGATAAAACCATTGCTGCCAACACCGATCAGGTTCTTGAAGAACTGACCCAACTGGGGCAGCTTTTCAAAGTAGAAAATACCGAAGCCGATGACGATAACGATTTTGGAGTAGATATGCCGCACTGCCACCGGGATCTGCTTGATACGCTTTTTACCCAGCAGCCGCTCAAAGCAGATAAAGATGCCGAAATACAGACCCCAGATGATATAGTTCCAGCTTGCGCCATGCCACAGACCCGTGCAGAACCAAACCAGGAACAGTCCGCCGTATGCCCGGCGCTTGCCGAAGATGGGGATGTACAGCAGATAATCCCGGAAGAAGGTGCCCAGAGAAATGTGCCAGCGCTGCCAGAACTCTGTAATGTCCTTGCACAGAAAGGGATGCCGGAAGTTTTCGTCAAAGTGGAATCCGAACAGCCGTCCCAATCCGATTGCCATATCTGAATAGCCGGAAAAGTCAAAGTAGATCTGCATAGCGTAAACCGCAACCGCATACCAGGTGCCCACCACGGAAACATGATCCAGATCACCGGTGAAGAATGCGTCTACGATGGTGCTCAGATGGTTGGAAAGAATGACTTTTTTGCCCAGACCGATCATGATCCGGGTCAGACCCTCGCTGATGTCATGGGCAGTGGCATACCGTTTGGACAACTCCGGCTCGATGGTGCTGTACCGGACGATGGGCCCCGCCACCAACTGGGGAAACATGGATACATACAGCAGGAATTTGGAATAGCTCCGCTGAGCCCGGATCTTTTCCCAATAGCAGTCCACCACATAGGAAATAGTCTGGAAGGTATAAAAACTAATGCCGATGGGAAGCCGGATGTTGGGAACGGGCAGATGAATGGAAAACAGAGCATTGATGTTTTCAGCGGTAAAAGCGCTGTACTTGAACAGAAACAACAGCCCCAGATTCAGCACCAAAGAAGAAACCAGTGCAGTTTTTGCACCGGCTTTTCCCCGATATTTTTCGATCAGCAGTCCGAACAGATAGTTTGCCGTGGCACTGAATACCAGCAGCAGCACCCACAGTGGCTCTCCCCAGGCATAAAAGATCAGTGAAAAAAGAAGCAGTACATTATTTTTGTATTCGATTTTCGGTGCCAGCCAATAGACCAGTAGGCATAATGGTAAAAACAAATACAAAAAGAAAAGACTGGAAAATACCATAAAAACAGCCTCATTTCTTTTGTTGAAATCATTCTCTACACAAGCCGGGATCCTTCTTTCGCTCTGCCGGATCAAAAACCATCCAGCCCCGAAAAACAGGGCTTTGCAGGTTCTTTCCTTTCAGGCGGAGCAGCTTGTCATGTTTCTTTTTCGACAAGATCCCCAACATAATTTCATTATACTACAAAGAAATGCCGCTTGCAATAGCAAACGGCAACTTTTTAGAATATTCACATTTTGTTCATACCCATCTCTGCCAAAAACCGGCTGGCAAGGTACAGAGAACCACAGATCACAGCAGTCCCCCCATGGGCTTTTGCAAGCTGCACCGCTTTGGCATAAGCCGCTTTCAAGGGCAGGGGCATTGCGGAAATGCGGGTAAAAGCCTCCGCCAGGGTTTCCGCCGGCACACTGTTGGGAGCAAAACCATCCACACAAAATGCCTGCTCCAGCACCTGCTCCAGATTTGCCACAGCATGCTGATAATCCTTGGTGTCGATCAGCCCCACCACCCCGTATATGGGCTTGGGAGCGCAGGCGTTCAGCGTATCCCGCAGCGCCTCTGTGCCGTCCGGATTATGCCCCCCGTCCAGCAGGGTCAAAGGCTCCCGGCACAGCACCTGGATCCGGGCAGGCACCTTCCCATGCAAAAGCCCCTGTTGGATGGCTTCCTCTGAAATGTGATATCCCAGCTGCTCCAGCACATGCAGCACACAGACCGCAGTCATGGCGTTGTGGATCTGATGCAGTCCAGGCATGGAAATTTCATAGGGTCTGTCTCCATACACGAAGGATGCCCCGGCAATATCCTGCCGCCGGATCTCCAAAGGAATCTGCTCCGCCTCCTGCAAAGGGGCATCCACCACCGCCGCCCGGTTTCGCACCACGCTGCATACCTCCGGCAGATTGGCAGGTGCCAGCACCACCGGACGATGGGGCTTAATGATCCCTGCCTTCTGCCGGGCAATCTGCTCCACCGTATCCCCCAACAGGGCGGTGTGATCCAGAGAAATGGAGGTGATGACGCTTACCAGGGGATCCACCACGTTGGTAGCGTCCAGCAGTCCCCCGATGCCCACCTCCAGGAACACCAACTCACACCGGCGCTCCAGAAAATACAGCAGCGCAATGGCAAGGGTGATCTCAAACTGGGAAAAAGGCAGCTCCGGCGCATGCTTCCGCACCTGCTCCCCCAGTCGGCAAAGCGCATCCCGGGGGATATTCTCCCCATCGACCCGAATCCGATCCTCGTAGCACAGAATATAGGGAGAGGTGAACATGCCTGTTTGGATGCCGGCGGTCATGGCGGCTTCCGCACAGTAGGTCAAGGTGGAGCCTTTGCCGTTTGTACCGGCAATGTGGACGAATTTTAGCTGCCGATGGGGATTCCCCAGCGCCTCCAGCAGCGTTTCCATCCGGCTCAGATCCGTCACCGGTGCCCCTGTGTGCCCAAAGTGATTGATGTATTCCATTGTCTGTGCATATGTCATGTTCTCACCTCAGAAAAAGGGAGGACTTCCGTCCTCCCCATCCTTATTTTTTCAGCCCAGCGATAGACTGCATGATCTTTTCCATTTTGTCCTTCGCCTTTGCAAGCTTTGCCTGCTCCGCCTCGATCAGCTTTGCAGGCGCCTTTGCCAGAAAGCCCTGGTTGCTGAGCTTGCCCCCAAGGAAGTCCAGATCCTTCTGTACGGCTGCACGCTCCTTTTCCAGCCGTGCCAGTTCCTTTTCCTTGTCCACCAGTTCATCCATGGGGATGAAGATCCGGCAGGCATCGGTTACTGCGGTCGCTGCATCCTCCATGGAAAAGCCGGATGCCACTTCCACGCCGGATGCAAACGCCAGCTTTTCAAAGAACATGCCGCAGGAACGGAACAGCTCCTGATCCTGGGTCTCGATGCATACCTTCGCCTTTACAGAAGGCGGAACGTTCATGGAGGTACGCAGATTCCGGATTGCAGAGATGGCTGCAATCACCTTTTCAAAGGCATCCGCATCCGCCCGGTAATCCAGAGCCGGGTCAAATTCCGGATAACGCTCCAGCATAATGGGAGTCTTGCCGCCGGTAAGCGCCTGCCAGATTTCCTCGGTAATAAAGGGCATAAAGGGATGCAGCAGCTTCAGCATGCCCTGCATTACCCAAACCAGAACCGCCTGGGCGCTTTCCTTGGTTGCGCCGCCAGCCATGATCCGGGGCTTTGTCAGCTCAATGTACCAGTCGCAGTATACATCCCAGATGAAATCATACAGCTTGGAAACTGCAATGCCCAGCTCAAATTTGTCCAGATTCTCGGTAACCGCCTTGCACAGGTCATTGAACCGGGTCAGAATCCACTTATCCTCAATGGTCAGGCTTTCCGGCAGACCGGTAAGCTCGTAATCCTCCGGCAGGTTCATCATAATAAACCGGGAAGCATTCCACAGCTTATTGGCAAAGTTCCGGGATGCCTTCACCTTTTCGTCCATGTAGCGCATATCGTTGCCCGGCGCATTGCCCGTTGCCAGCATAAACCGAAGGGCATCCGCACCGTACTGGTCAATGACCTCCAGGGGGTCAATGCCGTTGCCCAGGGACTTGGACATCTTTCTGCCCTGGGAATCCCGCACCAGACCATGAATCAGCACCGTGTCAAAAGGGATTTCCTTCATGTGCGCCATACCGGCAACGATCATACGGGATACCCAGAAGGTGATGATGTCATAACCGGTAACCAAAGTAGAAGTGGGATAGAAGTAATCCAGTTCCTCGGTATGATCCGGCCAGCCCAACGTGGAGAAGGGCCACAAAGCAGAGGAGAACCAGGTATCCAGAGTATCCGGATCCTGCCGCATAGGCTTGCCGCACTTGGGGCAAACCGCCGTATCCTCCTTGGTGACTACCAGCTCGCCGCAATCATCACAGTAAAAGGCAGGAATCTGATGTCCCCACCAAAGCTGACGGGAAATGCACCAGTCCCGGATATCCTCCATCCAGTTAAAGTAGTTCTTGTCAAAACGCTCCGGCACAAACTTGATCTTTCCGCTGCGCACCACGTCAATAGCAGGCTTTGCAAGCTCCTCCATCTTCACAAACCACTGGAGGGATACTCTCGGCTCTACGGTGGTGCCGCACCGGTAGCAGGTGCCTACGTTGTGAGCATGAGGCTCCACCTGAATCAGATAGCCTCCTGCCTCCAGGTCTGCCACAATGGCCTTCCGGGCTTCATATCGATCCATACCCGCATACTTGGGGTAATCCGCAATAATCTTGGCATCATCGGTCATCACATTGATTACCGGCAGATCATGCCGTCTGCCCACCTCAAAGTCGTTGGGGTCATGGGCAGGTGTGATCTTTACAACGCCGGTACCAAATTCCATATCCACATAGCTGTCTGCAACCACCGGGATTTCTCTGCCAACCAAAGGCAGAACCACTGTCTTGCCCACATACTGCTTGTAGCGTTCATCCTTCGGGTTCACTGCCACTGCCGTATCACCCAGCAGGGTCTCCGGACGGGTGGTGGCAAGCTCCAGATAACCGCTGCCGTCAGAAAGCGGATACCGCAGGTGCCAGAAGAAGCCGTCCTGCTCCTCAAATTCCACCTCTGCATTGGAAATGGAAGTGTGGCAGTGAGGGCACCAGTTGATGATCCGTTCTCCCCGGTAGATCAGACCTTCTTCATAATACCGGACGAACACCTCCCGGACAGCCCGGTTGCAGCCCTCGTCCATGGTAAAACGCTCCCGCTCCCAGTCGCAGGAGGAGCCCAGCTTCTTGAGCTGCTCTACGATTCTGCCGCCGTACTGCTCCTTCCATGCCCAGGCACGCTTTAAAAAGCCATCTCTGCCGATATCGTCCTTGGTGATGCCCTCTTTCCGCATCGCCTCTACGATCTTTGCCTCTGTTGCAATAGAAGCATGATCCGTACCGGGCAGCCACAGCGTGCAGTAGCCCTGCATCCGGCGGTACCGGATCAGAATATCCTGCAGGGTTTCGTCCAGCGCATGTCCCATATGCAGCTGACCGGTGATGTTCGGAGGGGGGATGACAATGGTATAGGGGTTCTTTGTCCGGTCAACCTCTGCGTGGAAGCAGTGGTTGTCCATCCAGTAAGCATAAATCTTATCCTCAAAGTCCTTGGGACTGTAGGATTTTGCAAGCTCCTTGCGCATGTTGTATCTCTCCAGTCATATAGGCAGCCGGAAATTGCCGCCTGAAATCAATATAAATCCAGTATAGCATAATTCCGGACAAAAAGCAAGGGCAATGCTCCACATTCCGCAGCATTGCCCGACGACAACACCACAAAAAGCACATTTGCCCCACAATCTTTGTGCTGTATTACGGCTTCAAGACGAACCGCCAGGGCTTTGCCGCCCACTCCGGGCCCGCATAATCGATGCCGACCCGGGGCTTTGTAATCAGCTCCGGCACAAAGCCGTCATCCTCCACCCAAATTCCGGTTTCGGGCTGCAATGGCTTACCGTTGCATGCTCCATCCAGCTGCAAATACTTGGTGAGCTTTCCGGGACCCGTATAGTCCGCCGCTGCCCGGAACAACACCCCCTGGGGCTGATCCGGCTCCCCGGTAATCACGTTCATCAGCCAGTGCATGCCGTAGCACAGGTAAATATAAATGATGCCACTCTCTCCATACAAAAGCTCTGTCCGCTTTGTGCGTCCCTTGGACGCATGACAGGCACGATCCTCCTCACCCCGATAGGCTTCCGTTTCTGTGATCCGCACCCGGCGCAGGGAGCCATCCGGCAATTGACGCACCAGCAGCTTCCCTACCAGTGCCGGTGCCACCTCCAGGCAATCCCGGTGAAAAAATGCATCATCCAGCGGTTTCATGAACGCCCTCCCTGCATCGCTCCAGAATTTCTTCGTCCGGCTTTACATATAGGGTCTGATAATTTGTAAAGATCACCATGCCAGGCTTTGCCCCGTTGGGCTTTTTCACATACCGCACCGGGCAGTAATCCACCGGCACCTGAGCCGAATCCCTTCCCTTGCTGTGATGGGCTGCCAGCAATGCTGCCTCGTAAATCGTAGACTCCGGGATTTCCCTGCCCTGACTGACCACGATCACATGGGAGCCGGGAATACCCTGGGTGTGCAGCCAGAGATCCTGCTTTGCCGCCTGCTTCAGCGTCAACTGATCGTTCTGCCGGTTGTTCCGTCCCACCAGAATCTGAAACCCGTCCGAAGAACGGAACACCAACGGCGGCTGGGATCGGGTGGGCTTGGTACCACGGCGTGCGGCACGCAGATACCCTTCCCCTGCCAGCTCCTCCCGGAGCACTGCAATATCCGTTTCACTGGTGCAGCGGGTCAATGCGTCAAACACGCTGTCAATGTACCGGAGTTCCTCTTCCCCGTTCCGAATCTGTTCCACCAGCACTTTTTCCGCCGTGCTTGCCTTCCGATACTTGGCATAATACCGCTGTGCATTCTGGGAAGGAGTCAACCGCACATCCAGGGGGATCTCCACCGTGGGGCATGCGGGATCGTAAAAATTCTGCACCCGGGCAACCGCATCCCCCTTTTGCAGCTGATAGAGATTTGCCGACAACAAGTCCCCCTTCCGCTTCATGTCCTCCTTTGCAGCGCACGCCGCCAGCTCCTCCCGCTGATTGGCAAGCCGCTTGGAAATCCGCTCCATGGTATGCATCAGCAGGGTAAACAGATCATTTGCCCGCTGCTTGAGCCGGGCATCCTGATCCCGCCGGGCATAAAATTCATCCAGAGTCTCACAAGCACTGGATGCTTCACTTTCCAGCATCAGCGTACCGTACTGGGCGATCCGCTGAAAGCAAAACTCCTTCAGCATGCCCTCCCGGGTACGCAGCGTGGCATAATGAGCAGGCTGTTCCCCCAGAAGGATGCTCCGGGTCTGCTGCATGGCAAATACCAACCGATCCGCCTGCTCCGGCTCAATCTGATCACCGACTGGCTCACTGCCCCGAAAGGCGTAATACGCCCACTCCCGTGCCAGCAAAGGGGAAATGCCCTCCATGCCTGCCACCAGTTGCTTTGCCAGCTTTCCCGGCTGCATGGGTGTAACCAGCCGAGTCAGTGCATCCCGGTCCGCATCCAGCAGGCAAAGCCGTTCCTCTCTGGGGGGCATGGCGTAGGTCATACCCGGCAGTACCATACGCTCCCGGGATACGGAAGCGTCCACCCGACGCAGGC
>NZ_FR894866.1:19948-21416 GCF_000434255.1 Ruminococcus sp. CAG:379
CGACGCAGGCAGTCCAGAATGGTGCCATCCTGCCGGATCACCACCAGATTGGAGCAGCGACCCATGATCTCACAGGCAAGGGTAATGACCACGCTGTCCCCCAACTCATTGGTACACTGAAAGTCCAGAAAGAGGATCCGTTCCAGTCCATCCTGCCGGATGGCAATGAGCCGCCCCCCGGTGAGATGCTTCCGCAAAAGCATACAGAACATGGGAGGCTTTGCAGGGTTATCCACAGCCACCTGGGTCATATGCACCCGGGCACTGCTGGGAGCAGCGGAGATCAGCAGCTTTTTTGCCCCCTGCTTTGTGCGAAAGCCCAGGATCACTGACTCCCGGGAGGGCTGATACACCTTGTCGATCCGCCCCTCCAGCAGGCAGTCCAGCTCCCCTTGTATCATGTGCAGAAATGCACCGTCCAATGCCATGAAGATTCTCCTTTCAGAACTGATACTGTACCGGATCCCGGTTCGTCTCTGCATAAAAAACAGGAAGCTCCGGGAATGCCTGTCCCATTGCCTGCTCCAGTCGGCGCATCACCGGCACCTCCAGGTGATAATGCCCACAGTCAAACAGGGCAATGCCGGCGGATCGGGCAGCATACCACCGGTCGTGCTTCACATCCCCGGTGATAAACGCATCACAGCCTGCTCTGATTGCCTCCTCCAGCATGGAACCGCCGGAACCGCATGCAAACCCGATCCGGCGGATGGGCTTGTTTCCGGCAGCATACCGCACCACCGTGCAATCCAGGCACTGCTTCAGTGCGACTGCCAGCTGTGCAGCATCCCAGCAGCGGTGGCTGTTCACTGCCATCCCAAAGCCCTCCTCCAGCATCTGCCCGGATTCCTCCAGTTCCAGTGCCGGACGAAGCAGCTCCAGCAGGGTGTTGTTTACGCCCTCGGCTGCTCTGTCCAAAGGGGTATGGGAACAGATCGCCGCCATACCATGCTGTACCAACCCGTACACAGGATGGGTGGGAGTCAACTGCCGCAGGGGGTCAAAGATCACCGGATGGTGGGCAAGGAGCAGATCACAATGCTTCCGGGCAGCCTCCTCCACCGCATCCGAAGAAATGTCCAGAGTCAGCAGTATCCCATGCACTTCCTGCTCCATACTACCCACCAGCAAGCCGGAGTTATCCCACCGTTCCTGACCTGCAAAGGGGGCGTATGCGTCCAGCCAGTTGTAAATTTCCTTAACCTGCATGCTCCTGCTCCTTTCCCTGTGCCCAGGCAGTCAATGCCGCCGCCAATGCTTCTTCCGACCCGGCATCCAGTCCTGCCCGGGTCAATCCTGCCGCCTTTTTTTCCAGTGCATCCGTCTGCGCCTGTACATACGCCCGGGCAACGGGATCCCTTTGATCCAGCGCACCGATGCGAGCCTCCAGAGGAGATATGTTCCGCTTTTCCCCGGTATACTGCGCCTGCATCACCGTGTACAGCCGCTGCTCCTCCTGTGCCGGGAT
>NZ_FR894866.1:21446-58453 GCF_000434255.1 Ruminococcus sp. CAG:379
AAACCGTAACCGTTTTCCGCAAGCCACCTGCGCAATAAGGGGGCTTTGGTCATGGGCTGCAAAATCAGGTTGGTGCCCCGTTGGAGCCAGTCTGCATGCTCCAGAATGCCGCAAATGGTTTCCGCCCCCATACCGGCGATCACTACGTCCGTGATGCCGGCATCCGGCACCTGCTGCAAGCCATCCGACAGAAGGATGCGGATCCGGTCAGACAGCCCCCACCGGGCTGCTGTCTGTCGGGCATACTGCAACGGGCCCTCGCCGATATCCGAAGCGATCACACTGGTGCAGATGCCCTGCTGCAACAGGTAGACCGGCAGATAAGCGTGATCCGTGCCCACATCACAGCAGCATCCGGCACCGGACACCAGCCGAGCGCATGCCAGCAGCCGAGGGGATAAAGTAAGCATATGTCAGAACCTCCGATTGATGAATTGAAAAAAGAAGGGCGGCAATCTGCCGCCCGCCTTGTTACTTCTTCGCTGCGAAATGTGCGTTGAGCTTTGCGACCAGCTCATCCGGGTCAACCCCGTGAACGCTGCAAGCCTCTCCAACAGACTCACCTCTTGCAGAGGGGCAGCCAAGGCAATGCATCCCCATCTCCAGGAAGAAGGGGGCAACCTCAAAATCCTCATCCAGGATATCCCCGATGATCGTATCCTTTGTAATTGTCATGATTTTCGCCTCCTGTTTCAGCATGCGCCATGGGCATGCTTTTATTCAACGAATGAAATGAAAGAAAAAGGAAAGCGCAACCGACTGGCTGCGCTTTAGAAGTCGATTATTCAGCTTCCTTCATCTTTGCAAAGCAATCGCTGCAGTATACTGCGCGATCTTCTCTGGGCTTGAACGGAACCCGAGCTACACCGCCGCAGCGTGCGCAAGTAGCTTCAAACATTTCTCTGTCAGACTTGTTCGCATTCTTTCTTGCATCTCTGCAAGCCTTGCAGCGCTGGGGCTCATTTACGAAACCCTTTTCAGCGTAGAATTCCTGCTCGCCAGCGGTGAATACGAATTCGTTTCCGCATTCCTTGCATACCAGTGTCTTGTCTTCGTACATGTTTTTTTACCTCGCTTTGAGTTTTTTGGACCTCGGACGGATTCGCACCGACACCTTTGATAAACAACGCTCTGAAATTTAAGCTACCCGGTCATATAGATCAGGAATCGGAGTTCCTGAATTGATCAGCCATCCAGACTGATTTTAACTTACGCCGCACCCGCTGCATAGCATTGTCCACAGACTTTTCCGTGATATGCAGACGTTCTGCCATCTGCTCATACCGCAGACCGCATAAAAACAATTTAAAGATTTCAAGCTCCCGTTTGGATAATACCAGATCCATCTCCCGATATAATTCGTGCAGCCGTTCCTTTCTCAGAAGGATCCGCTCCGGGTCGTCATCCTCAACCTCATTCTGAACCTGAGCTGCGGATTCTGCATCCTCCACCGGCAGGGCTGTATGCCTGGTACGGATCAGCGCCGATTTCATTTTATTAGTAATACAAACATCGGCAAACGTGGAAAACTTGATTTCACGGTTGGGATCAAAATGCGCAATGGCATTCATCAGTCCCAGCATTCCCTCCTGCGCCAGATCCTCCGCATCCACAACAGCATTTGCCATTGTGTTTGCCTTCACCCAGATCAGCTTCATATAGCGAGAGATCAGCTCCGCAGTAGAATCCGAGCACTTTGCCGCTGACAGCGCCAGTTCTTCATCGGATCGTTCCGTCTGCCGCTTGCCAAGATCCTGTTCACGTTTCTGCTCCATGCCATCCTTCACCAATCAAATCACTTTCGGGATACCAGTCTAATCATATACGCAAACGCATCGTTTGTCAAGATTATAATGCAAATAAGTTTAAATATAGGAAAGAAAACGGCAAAATGTATGAAGGAAACCACGTTTTTTCAGTGGTTTTGCACATGCAAAATCATACAATTCCTGCTTTCTCCGAACTCCGGACGAAAAAGCGGCGCCGAATGGCGCCGCCATACGTTCCTACCTATTACAGCGTCCAGCTGTCATTATCATTACCGCCATTCTTGGCTGCTTCTTCAACGGCCTTGGTCAAATCGTCAAAATCAAAGCCAAAGTTAGCCGGCTTCTTGACGCCCTTGTTGGGGGCAGCATTTGCCGCAGACTCCTGCTTGGGCGCATCATGCTTTACGGGCTTCTGCTCCGGTGCCTGATGCAGCTTAACTTTCAGCTCATCCGCCATAGCAGCCTTGGGCTTTTCGAATGCATCCGCCTTGGGATCCGGCACATCTCCCACAGTCTTGCGGGCTTCCATTGCCACGCTCTGGGCTTCATCCAGCCGCTTTGCAGCCTGATCGGTCAACTGATTGATGAGATTTGTGATCTCTGTCAGTTTCTTGGTCACACCGTCGATCTCGTTGTTCAGCATCTGCCGCACTGTACCGGTCATTTCGTTTGCGGTCTTTGCCTTTGCATTAGCGTCATCAATGGTAGCATCCGCCTTGGCATTGGCCTCCATGATGGTTGCTTCGATCACAGACTCAGCGTCCGCAATCTTTCGTTCAGCCTGTGCATTCGCCTCGCTCACAATGGACTCAGCCTGCTCCTTAGCCTCTCGTGTGGTCTTTTCAGCCGCATTGCGGGCTTCCAGAGTCAGCTTCTTTGCAGTCATCTGTGCCTCTGCAAACAGAGCACCCATATCGAAGCTGGACGACATGGAAGAATCCCCTGCCGTCTTCAGATCATCCACTTCATCCTGCAGCTTCTTGACATCCTTCTCCAGGGAAGCGATCTTCTGGTTCTTCTCTGCAATGGCAGCGTCCTTGGTCATCAGCTGTTCAGACTTTGCCTTCAGCTCTGCCGCCTTTTCAGCCAACTGGCTGTCACGCTTTGCGATCTCCTGCTTCATGATCGCATCGTCCACATTGGGAACAGCCGGAATCGCCTCTGCCGGCTTTGCAGCCAGATCTGCCTTCAGCTTTTCGATTTCCTTCTCCAATGCAGCTTTTACATCCTGGAACTTGGCAGCATCCTGCTTCAGCTTTTCATTTTCAGCCGTCAGTCGCTGATTTTCCGCAGTCAGCTTGCCGGTATCCCCACCGGCATTCTTAGCCTGATTCTCCAGATCCTCCTTCGCCTTCCGCAGTGCAGCGTTTGCTGCTCCCAGATCCGAGCGAAGACCCTTGATCTCATTTTCATACTTCTGCGCCTGCTGCTGATCCAATCCCGGACCCGCTGCGCTTTCCTGCGCTTCCTTCAACTCGTTTTCGAGTGCAACAATTTTGGAATTCAGTTCATCCACATATGCCAGAACATCTTCCTTGACAAAGCCGCCGCCAATTTTAGTAGGGCGCAATAACAACATCGGCTGATCCATAGTAATGTCGCTCCATTCCACGCACTTAAAATCAATAGAAGCCGGGGAACAGCATATGTGCGTCCATGCTGCTCCCATATCGTGTGCTTCCTTCCATGTTGTTAATTATAACATAAAATGAGATTGATTTCAACGTACATTTCGTACAATATTTCCTGTCATTTTCGTGCAAAATGTCGGAAACAGAAAACGGGCTGTTGCATTCAACAGCCCGTTCCACAATTATTTCTTGTCCAGGATCTTGAAAATTTCATCCAGATCATCATCCACCTGGTCTGCCTGCGGCTTGGCAGCAGGCTGTGCCGGTGCAACCGGATCCTCATCCAGCAGCGGATTGCTAATGGGAATTACCTTTTCATCCGGATCGTCAAAACCGGCAGCGATCACGGTAATGGTCATCTCATCGTTCATATCTTCCTTGAATGCAGTGCCGAAGATGAACTCTACGCCGGGTGCAGCAGTGTCGGTGATCATCTTCGTTGCGGTATCCACCTCGGAGGACAGGATATCCTCGGACATGGTGATGTTGATCAACAGACGGTGTGCGCCGGCAATGGATGTAAGCAGCAGCGGGCTGGAAATAACCTGGCTTGCAGCCTCCTCTGCCTTGTTCTTGCCGGAGCCGTGTCCGATTGCCATATGTGCATAGCCGGCACCCTTCATGATGGTGGAAACGTCTGCAAAATCCAGATTGATGTAGCCTTCCTCCACGATCAGGTCGGAAATGCTCTTGACACCGGTCTTGAGAATGTCATCGGACAGCGCAAAGGACTCCTTCATGGTCAGAGGCTTGTCAATACCAACCAGAAGCTTTTCGTTGGGGATCACGATCAGAGAATCCACATACTTCATCAACTCATCAATACCACGCTCAGCCTGTGCCATTTTCTGCTCGCGCTCGAACAGGAAGGGCTTGGTAACAACCGCAACGGTCAGAATGTTCATCTCCTGGGCGATCTGTGCAACCACCGGAGCCGCACCGGTACCGGTACCGCCGCCCATGCCTGCGGTGATGAATACCATATCCGCACCCTTCAGAGAATTTGCAATCTCGTCCTTGTTTTCCTCAGCGGAACGCTGTCCTACATCCGGCTTGTTGCCGGCACCACGACCCCGGGTCAGCTTTGCACCGATCTGGATCTTGGAAGTAGCCTTGGAATTGTTCAGCGCCTTTGCGTCCGTATTCACTGCAATATATTCAATGTTCTTGACGCCGGCATTGACCATACAGTTCAGCGCATTGCCGCCGCCGCCGCCAACGCCGATCACCTTAATATTCACCTGCGGGTCGAATGCTTCCTCGTAGATAAAGTCAGTCATTTGAAAGTCCTCCTATGTTTATTCACATAACCATCCATTTGGCAGTCTGTAGCTAGCACATCATATTAAACACATTTTATATTTTATCACATGTATCTCCCGATTGCAAGCCATTTTGAAAAAATATTCGAAAAAAATTTAGGCAGCACGCTGATTTCCGAACCAATTATCATGCAGCCGGTGCAGCGGTCGTGGTGATGGTTTCCGTACTCTCCGGCTCCGTGGGATTCTCCGGAGCAGTGGTCACCGCCGGCTCCTGCTGGGTGGCGGAAATCTGGTTATCCCCAACCATACGCAGATTGTACTTTTTGGAATCGTTCAGCCTGGGAATCGCCGTAGCTGCCAGCCGCAGCTTATAGCTGATCTCGTTGGCGTTGCCGATATCAAACCGGATCCGATCCCCGTAATACACCACGATATCATACTGATCCGTCATATCTACCTCAGTCAGATCCGCAGCATACTCATTGCTGAGGAAGGCGGTATAGATGGCATTTTTCTGATCCTCCGTAGAGGTCAGCATCTGCCCCGGCTCAAGAAATTCCGGGATATACCCCTTGAAAATCAGCAGTCCCTCCTTGGGCTGGCTGGTCTTTTCCAGGATCTTGCCCTTGGCGCTGACGATCAGATACCCTCCCTCATACGCCACACAGGCGGTGGGCACGCAGGGCTTTACAATGATCTCTACCGTGCTGGGAAAATGCTTTTTTACATACACATCCTCTGCCAGAAGCAGCTTGGAAAGCACAGAATTGCTGACAGAAACCGTATCCAGCCGCATCAGATTGTCACCCTCCTGGATGCCGGATGCAGCATAGACCTCCTGATCCGTATACGCCGTATCACCTGTGACCCGGATGGACTTGATATTGAAAAACATCGTCATGGACAGGGCAAAGCCAATGCCGACCACCAGGATCAGCACCAGTAGAATGTACATGGACATATTGCGCCGCCTGCGCCTCTGCCGCTTGGAATTCTGTTTGCGTTTCACGCTTGTTTTTACAACTTCCTGCATACGTTCCTCCGTTTGTGGCGGTATCGCCTTATGTGATCCGTTCGATTTTTGCCCCCAGGCTCCGGAGCACGCCTTCCGGATCCTCATAGCCCCGATCCAGGTGGGACAGCTCCGTCAGCTCCGTGACCCCCTCTGCGGTGAGCCCTGCAATGAGCATGGCTGCACCCCCCCGCAGATCCGTTGCATGCACCGTCGTCCCGGACAGCTTCTGCACCCCATGCACCACTGCCGCCCTGCCGGACAGACGGATATCTGCACCCATCCGGATCAGATCGTCCACATGCCGGTACCGGCTGTCAAAGATGGTTTCCTCAAACATACAGCTGCCCCGTGCCTTACAATGCGCCGCCATCAGCAGCGCCTGAGCATCCGTCGGAAATCCGGGATGGGGCATGGTGCGGATATAGGGTGCAGCATGCAGAGGCAGACTGCTTTGCAGATAGATACGGCTTTCGTGACAATATACCCGACAGCCCATCTGCCGGAGCACCTCTGTAACAGCGGTAAGATCCTCCGGACAGCAGTCCTGGATGCAGACGGAACCCCCGGCGGCAGCTGCTGCGGACAGATAAGTAGCCGCTGCAATTCGATCCGGCATCACCCGGTACACACAACCGTGGAGCCGCTCCACCCCATCGATGATGACCGTGTCCGTGCCGGCACCGGAAATCTTTGCACCGCATGCCGCAAGAAATTCCGCAAGATCCCGGATCTCAGGCTCCCGGGCAGCATTATGTATCCGGGTCCGCCCCTGTGCAAGCACTGCCGCCAGCATAATATTCTCCGTTGCGCCCACCGAAGGAAACGGCAGATGCAGATCGGCGCCCCGGAGTCTGCCCTGGAGCCGGAGCATGCCATGGGTTTCATGGATCTCCGCCCCCATCTGCCGCAAAGCATGCAGATGCATATCAATGGGACGCGGCCCCAGCTCACAGCCTCCGGGCAGGTACAGGGTGCAGCTGCCGGTTCGACTCAGAAGCGGGCCCAGAAAGGTGATGGACGAACGCATTTCGTGCATCATGGCCTCCGGGATCTCACTGCGGCTGATGCCTCCGTTCCGGATCTCCATTTTCCCGTCCCGGAAGCTGCAGCGACAGCCCAGATGGGTCAGAATCCGACTTGCAGCATACACATCCGACAGGGCAGGGCACCGCTCCAGCACCACATCCTCATCACACAGCACCACTGCCGAAAGCAGCGGCAGCACACTGTTTTTCGCACCCTGTATCCGGATCTCCCCCTGTAAAGGATGCCCGCCCTCAATTACGAGTTTTGATTCCGCCATAGCCCATCACCTCAAAAGCAATTTGTTTATCCTATGCTTCTGAGGGAAAATGGGTTCCGGTTAAGGCAACGTCGCCAGGCATGCTCTGTGCGGTGTAGCCTTAAGCCTTTTGCAGAGAAGAAATCACCTTGTAGATCCGTTCATCCGTATCCGGCACCGCCAGATCGGCGGCATGCTGTGCCATGGAGCGCAGCTTTTCCGGGTGCTCGTACAGGTTCTTCACCTGTTCTACGATGCCCTCCGGCGTCACATCCTTCTGCTCAATGACGATAGCTGCCCCCGCTTTGCCCAACACATTGGCATTGTGGAACTGGTGGTTGCCGGTGACGATGGGGGACGGAATCAGCAGGGATGCACGCCCCACAGCCTCCAACTCCGCCAGGGTGGAAGCGCCTGCACGGCACACCACAAGATCCGCCGCTGCCAGGCACACGTCCATATCGTTGATGTACTCGGAGATCCGTAGCCGGGGATTGTTCAGATCCACGCCCCGGTCCCGCATGGCTTTGGGGAAGCTCTCTCTGCCCATGCCGCCATAGCCGTGAATGTGGTTGATCTTCAGCTGATTGGAGGTATGCCACTGAATGACCTCCGCCATGGTTTCATTGATGCATCCGGCACCCAGACTGCCGCCGAAGGAGAGAATACACATACCGTCGTCAAACCCCAGCTTTCTCCGGGCATCCGCCCGGCTTTCCTGGAGAATGGATGCCCGAACCGGCAGCCCCGTCACCGTGTAATTCACATTTTTGTCCAGGTATTGCAGCGCCTCCTTGAAGGTGAGCATGACATGGGACACTTCCTTCGCCAGCAGCTTGTTGGTGACACCAGGATAGGCATTCTGCTCATGAATAGCGCAGGGCACACCCAGCTTTGCCGCCATACGAATCACCGGGCCGGACACATATCCACCGGTGCCGATGGCAATGTCCGGACTGAAGCCGGTGACAATCTCCTTTGCACGCTTGCCGGAGGTTGCCAGATACCGCAGCGCCTGGGCGTTGCGTTTGATGTTTTTCAAGGTCAGCTTCCGCTGAAACCCTGCCACGTTGATAAACTCAATGGGATACCCTGCCTGGGGAACGAGCTTTGCCTCCATGCCGTTGGGTGTCCCTGCAAAGAGAAATTCCGCCCCGGGATCGTGCTGCTTAATGATGGACGCAATGGCAAGCGCAGGGTTGATGTGTCCTCCGGTGCCGCCGCCGGCCAGTAAAACCTTCATAAGATGTCCTCCTACTTCTCGATATTCGCCTGTCGGGACACATTTAGTATGATCCCCATTTCCGCAAGCTGCATAATGAGTGCGGTACCGCCGTAGCTAAAGAAGGGCAGACTGATGCCCGTATTGGGGATCAGATTGCTGACTACGGCAATGTTCAGAAATGCCTGCAAGCCAATGTGCATGGTCAGTCCCAGCACCAGCAGGGTGCCCAGCTTATCCCGTGCCTTGGAGGCAATATACAGTCCCCGGAACACCAGCAGTGCAAACAGCAGAATCACAACCACTGCCCCCACATAGCCCAGCTCCTCGCAGACGATGGCAAACACGAAGTCGTTCTTGGTTTCCGGCAGATACAGATACTTCTGCCGGGATTCACAGAACCCCAAACCAAACAATCCCCCGGAGCCGATGGCAATCAGAGACTGACAGGTCTGCCAAGTATCCCCTGCGGAGGTGGCTTCATTAAAGGGATCCAACCAGGTGGTGATCCGGGTCATAAAATAGTTCTTTTTCAGAAGGATTACTGCAATCAGCAATGCACAGCCTGCCAGCCCGGCGCCCCCCAGGTGAGTCAGCTTTGCACCGCCCACGAATACCAGGGTCAGCCCGATCAGCAGAATCAGAATGGTACCGGACAGGTGGGGCTGCATCATCATCAAGCCGGCGATCACTCCAAGCATAAGGAAATAGGGCAGAACTCCCCGCTTGAAGTCCTGCATATGATTGTAGTTTTTTGAAATCAGCATGGAGAAAAACACCACAACTGCAAACTTCATAATCTCTGAGGGCTGGAAGGTCAGGGGACCGATACGCAGCCACCGGGTAACGCCGGTGTCCGTAGAGGTACCCATAAACAGCACCAGGATCAACATCACCAGAGCGACAGCGAAAATGCCAAAGCTGATCCAGAACCGACCGAAGGCGTGATAATCGAAATGAGAGGCAAAGAACATGACCACCAGACCAACCCCAGCCATTTCCAGCTGCTTGACCGCATAGTATGTGCCAGGCTCTCCCTCATCTATGGCTGTGGCATAGCTGGCGGAAAACATCATCAGAATACCGGTAGCCAGCAGAAACAACACAATGGTCAGAAAGGGCAGATCCGAATAATCATAGCCGGCAAAGGATCTGCGGCGGGTATTGCTTTGTATCGACGTAAATTTGGCTTCGTGGGCCATGTAAATGCCTCCTGTAGTTTTGTGATCCGGGCTCTGGCTCTGTAAGCTGTTGTCTTACAGCAGAACCATCAGAACCCCCAGTGTACCGGCAATCAGACCAAACAGCGAAAAGGTCGCCACGATGCGGTATTCACTGAAGCCGGACATCTCAAAATGGTGGTGAATGGGGGTCATCTTAAAGATCCGCTTGCCCTTCCCCTTTTCACCGGTTTTCTTAAAATGCTGCTTTGCGGTGTATTTGAAGTAGGATACCTGGATCACCACGCTCAGTGCCTCCAGCACATACACCAGTCCCACCAGAACCATCACCAGATGCTGATGGGTGGTGAGTCCAATGGCAACAAAGGCGCCTCCCAGATACATGGAGCCTGTGTCCCCCATAAAGCACTTTGCGGGATGCAGGTTCCACACCAGAAAGCCCAGGCAGCCTCCGGCAATGGCAATGGCATACAAGGATATCTCCTTGGAGCAGATCATGGTAAATGCCAGCATGGCAACGGCTGTCACCGTGCCGCACAAGCCATCTACCCCGTCTGTCAGATTCACCGCATTGGACAGGTAGATCATGAACAGAATCATGATCGGGTAGTAGAAGAAATGCAGATCCAGCTTGCAGAAGATCAGATCCAGCTCTGTGGAGTGATCCCCCAGTGCATACAGCACAGCCAGGAATCCGGCACACAGCAAAAACTGCGCCGCCATCTTCTGACTGGGTCGAAGCCCCAGGTTTTGCTTCTTGACTGCCTTGATGTAGTCATCCGCAAAGCCGATGCAGGAAAACAGCAGAGAGAACACCACGCAAGCGATCAGCCGCAGCATGCCGTTCCGGATCTCCGGATCCGAGCCGTCCTGGACACACTGGGTGCGATACAGCACATACCCGGCGATCACCGTGACCACGGAGCTGATGATAAACATAAAACCACCCATAATGGGGGTACCCTGCTTGTTCTTGTGCCAACGGGGGCCAATCTCCAGAATCGTCTGTCCGAAGTGGATCTTCTTCAGATACGGAATCAGAACCCTGCCGATGGCAGCAGCGAACACTGCGGACAGCAGTGCCGTTGCTAATAGAATCCAAATGATAGGCATAATACGCATAGCCCGTTACCAGGCATTCCCCTTTCTGTTATACTGCAAGCGCCGGAAACAGTGCCTTTGCCACGGACTCCAGCTGCATGCCCCGGCTGGCCTTGAACAGCACCGCATCCCCGGGCTGCAAACTGCGTCGCAGCTGCTCTGTCAAGGCTTCCTTCTCCGTAAAATACTGCACAGGCACGCCCTGCTTGGCTGCCTCCTCGGCAATGTACCGGCTTTCCGGTCCGTAGCAGAACAGCAGATCCACCTGCGCCGGTGTAACTAGACCGCCCACCATCCGGTGCAGCTGTCGGGACTGCTCTCCAAGCTCCAGCATATCCCCCAGCACCCCGATGCGTCTGCCGGTCACAGAAAGCTGCCCAAGCACGGACAGGGATGCCCGCATGGAATCCGGACTTGCATTGTAGCAATCCAGGATTACAGTTTTGTCGTCAATCTGCTGGATATTCTGCCGCATGCCGTCCGGCTGGTAAGTACGCAAAGCCCCGGCAATCTCCTCCGGCTCCATGCCTGCCAGCATACCGATACAGAAGGCAGCAGCCCCATTCATCACATTATGTTCCCCGATGCAGGGCAGGGTCACAGAGGTAACGGTACCCTGCCAGCACAGATCAAAGCTGGTGCAGCCGTTTTCAGACACGATACGCTCCGCCCGACAGTCCGCTCCTGCATTCTTGATTCCATAGGTATACACCGGACGGGACAGGGTGGTTTTCAGAGGAATCAGATAGGGATCATCCCCATTCACCACCAAGGGTGCATCCGCCGCCATGCCATCCAGGATCTCCAGCTTCGCCCTGCAAATTCCTTCCTGGGATTTCAACTGGGCAATGTGGGAAAAGCCAATGTTGGTAATCACGCCGATGCTGGGTGCAGCCGCCTTGGACAACCGGGAAATCTCTCCGAAATCTGACATACCCATCTCCACCACTGCTGCCTTATAAGTAGAATCCAGACCCATCAGAGTTTTGGGCAATCCGATCTCATTATTCAGATTACCGGCAGTTTTCAAGGTCTTGCAGTGGGCGCTCAGTACCAGTGCGATCATATTTTTTGTGGTGGTCTTGCCCACACTTCCGGTTACCCCCACAAAGAAGGGCTGGAACTTCCGGCGATAGTATGCGGCAAATGCGAGCAGTGCCTTACCCGTACTGTCCACCACAATACAGGGACAATCTGGAATCACATGATCCGAGATTACCGCCACTGCCCCCTGTTCGCATGCCTGCTTGGCAAAGGTATGCCCATCAAACCGGGTACCCCGCAGTGCAAGGAATACACAACCCGGTGTGATCGTCCGGGTATCGGTTGAGATCTCTGTCACAGCACAGTCCGGGCAGTTGGAAAGCGTGCCGCCCACCGCCTGTGCGATTTCTGTTAATGTAACCTGTTCCATATGTCAATCCCTTTTCTCTGTAGTTTCATGTGCGGCATCCAGCAGGGTCAGCCCCTTTGCCACCACTTCCCGCTCATCCAGATGGATGTGCTTGTTTCCGGCCAGGATCTGATAATCCTCATGCCCCTTGCCAGCCAGCACAATCACATCTCCGGCACGGGCAATGCGCAATGCGTGATAGATCGCCTCGATCCGATCCACCACCACATCGTAGGACACCTTGCTGTCTGTGAGTCCTGCCAGAATATCTGCAATGATTGCCTCCGGCTTTTCATCCCGGGGATTGTCGGAGGTGATGACCAGATGATCCGCATACTTTGCCGCCGCCTTTGCCATCAAGGGACGCTTGGCACTGTCCCGGTTGCCGCCGCAGCCGAACAGGCAGATCAGTCTGCCCTCCGTGTAACCCCGTACATTGGAAAGAATGTTTTCAATGGCGTCCGGCGTGTGGGCATAGTCGCAGATCACGGAAAAATCCCGTCCCGTGGGGATCACCTCGCACCGTCCCTTCACCCCGTTATACCGGGACACGGAAGCGATGATCCGCTCCATGGGCACGCCGCATTTCAGACATACTCCCATGGCAGCGGTCACATTGGACACGTTGAACATGCCGGTCATCTTCATGGTGACCTGGTGGGATTTCCCCTGGCTGCAAAACCAGAAGCTGGTCTCTGTTGGGCGGATCTTGATCACGTCCGCATAGAAATCCGCATTTTCATGACAGCCATAGGAGCACTTCTCACAGGTAATCTCCTTGTAAAGCCGCTGTCCGTAGGCATCGTCAATGTTGCAGATCGCCAGATCGCATACCTCAAACAGCATGCGCTTTGCCTGGTAGTAATCCTCCATATTCTTGTGGTAATCCAGATGATCCTGGGTCAGATTTGTAAACACAGCAGTCTGGAAATGGGTGGGGCCGATCCGGCGCTGCACCAAACCAAAGGAAGAAACCTCCATGACCACCGTGTCGCAGCCTGCCTGGTACATCCGGTCAAACAGCTGCATCAGATCAAACGACATGGGGGTGGTATTGTCCGTGTGGACGATCTCGTCCCCGATCTCATTCTGAATGGTACCCACCAGCCCCACCTTATGCCCATTGTTCGTGAGAATGTACTTGATCACATTGGTCATAGTGGTCTTGCCGTTGGTGCCCGTGACCCCGATCATCTTCATTTTCCGCTCCGGATGGTCAAACCAGGCGGCACAGGCTCTGCCGTATGCGATCCGGGTATCCGGCACCAGGATCTGACGATCACCCAGTCCCAGGTCACGCTCTGCAACCACTGCGGCTGCACCCTGTTCCAGCATCTCCGCTGCTGCATCGTGGCCATCAAACCGGTTGCCCCGGATACAGAAGAACAGACAGCCTGGCTGCACCTTCCGGGTATCGTCTGCAAGACAGGTGATTTCCTGATCCGGCAAAGCAGTGGTCGTTTCTTCCAATACCTGATATAATTTCATCGTTTCATCCGCACTGCCTGGCAATGCGATCTCCTTTCTGATTTCTTCACGATCAGCCGGTCTGGTGATCGTTTACCGCAAATTCGATTTCCATAACACTCCACTTTGCAACCGTGGATCCCGGCTCCAGAGACTGGGACACAATGGTCACGTCGCTCCGGTCAGCGGATGCGCCTGCTGTGACATAGTTCAGACCATGACTGGTCAGCAGCGCATTGGCCTGGGACAGCTTCATGCCCATCACATTGGGGACATCCACCGTGTTTTCCGTTTCGATTGGCTCGGAATACAGGATCACCGTGCCGCCCTTGGGCACCTGCATACCTGTAATGGGCGTCTGGGAGTATACGTTCTCGCCCTCTCCCACGATCTCATATTTCAGCCCCAGGCTATCCAGCTTGGATTTTGCCGTTTCCACCGATTCATCCTCCAGGAAGGGCACCTTTACACCTAGCTTTGCCTGCTCCTCTTCGGTATATTCAGGATAATATCCCAGATACGGCAGAACCTTTTCCAGAACCTTTCTTGCATAAGGTACGACAACTGTACTGCCGTAGTAGGTAATGGCCTTGTTGGGCTCATCCGCCATAATCAGCATGATGATCTCCGGATCATCTGCCGGAGCAAAGCATGCATAAGAAGCCACATACTGCATATCATCTTCATCTCCGGAGGAAATGCTGCCGCCGATCTTCTGGGAGGTACCGGACTTGCCGCCGATCCGGTAGCCCTTGATGTATGCGTTACTGCCGCCCTTGTTGTTCACCACGTCCTCCAGTGCCTTCCGCATAATCGCACTGGTTTCTTCCGAAACCACCTGGCGCCGGATCTCCGGCTCCGTGGTCTTGATGACGTTCCCGTCCGTGTCCACGACCTTGCTGACCACATAGGGCTTCATCAGGTAGCCTCCGTTGATGGCTGCCGCATAGGCAGTGATCATTTCGATGGGGGTTACAATATTGGTCTGACCAAAGGAGCATACCGCCAGATCCACCGGGCCCATATCCTCCAGGTCTTTATAATAGCTGGGCACCTCGCCTGGCAGATCGATGCCGGTTTTTTCCGTCAATCCGAAGGCGGAGAAGTACTGAAAGAATTTGGTGGCACCCAGCCGCTTGCCGATCTCCATAAACGCCGGGTTACAGGAGTTGGTCAACGCTGTGGTAAAATCCTGTACCCCATGACCGGTTCGCTTGCTACAGTGGATAGGGGGCACGCCATCCACCACTACTACGCCGCCAGTGCAGTTAAAGGTATCCGTCAGCTTGATTACCGACTCCTCAAAGCCCGCAGAGGCGGTTATGACCTTGAATACGGAACCCGGCTGGTACAGCTCGGTAATGGCTTTGTTTTTCCACTGCTTTTCCCGTGCTTCCACATAAGCGGTCTTGTATTCCCCCTCGGACAGGGTATCCAGATATTCCTGCACGGCAGGATCCGCAATCACATACGGTTCATTCAGATCAAACCCTGGGTAAGTGGCCATGGCCAGTACCGCACCGGTTTTGGCGTTCATAATAATGCCACAGGCACGGTTGTTGACCTGACACTTGGTCACCATCTCCGCCAGGTTAGATTCCAGATAGGTCTGCAAGGTGGTGTCGATGGTCAGGTATAGAGAGTTGCCATCCTGGGCGTCATAGGTCTTGGAATACCGGTAGGGCATCTCGTTGCCGTTTACGTCCTTTGCGGAAATGGTCTTGCCGTCCGTACCATGCAGATAATCATCATACAAAGCCTCCAGACCATACAGACCGTCGCCGTCGCTGTTGGTAAAGCCAATGACGGAAGCAGCCATAGAATTCTGGGGGTAGTACCGCTTTGTATCGCTTTCAGTGGTGATGGAAGCAAAGCTGATGGTACGATCCTTGATCTCCCCTGCTTTGTTGACCTCCTGCCCCACTACGATATTGTTTACATACTCCAGGATCTGATCCGCCGTGGGCTTTTCCACCTGGGTCTTGAGCACATAATACTGGGTATTCTTCTCCATTGCCTCCCGGACGGTTTCTTCCTTGATGTCCAGGGTTCGGGCAAGAAACTGCACCAGTTCATCCTTCTTTGCGTTCATATCCACCGGCGTGTAGCTTTCACCGTTTTTTGCCGCATCCGCCATCCGGTCAGTTTCCTTCTGGGTGTATCCAGAAAGCTCCTTGCGAAACAGCACAGGGTCAATGTAGATCTTGTAAACTGTAGCACTCTGGGCAAGGATCTTGCCGTTTGCATCGTAGATCGAGCCCCGGTTTGCCGGAATGGTGATCGAGCCGAAGTGGTTGTTGTTTGCCATTTCCTGATATTCTTTATTTTGAATGATGGACACCTTGAACAGGTTGATAATAACCGCCAGCGCCAGCACCATCATGGCACCCAGCACCCAGACGTTCATACGGGTTTTCATCTGCGCCGTGGTTTCATCTCTGTTTGACATGTACTGCTCCTTTCCATAGCCGTTATCTGAATACTCCGGTATCCGGGCAAAGCTTCTGCCCACCGGGAAGCACTCAGATAAGGGTTATTGAAACATAAAGGCAAACAGGCAGGGATATTCCGATCTCCCCGCCTGTTGCCGATGCCTCACGACATCCAATTTGATCGGCGAAGGAACATGGGGCTTGATGCAGTACCCCATATTCAATCGAAGCTTTGGCAGCACATCCCGCACCCGTCGGTGCAGGTCTCGCAGCGTGCCACCTGCATTCTGTTTACACTCGCCTGTTGTCTTTGCTTTCTTTGTTCCGTACTTTGCAGCTGCGCCGTACATATTCTTCGCCGTTTCGTGCGGGGCTTTTGCCCTCTTTCACCGATGCGGCGTTCATTTTCTTCTGTTCCGGTATTTGCGAATGGTTCTTGCTCTCTTCACTATATGTCTTATCCTTTCAGATATTCCATAAAGCTCTCGAATTTGTCCTTAATCCGGACAAACAGGTTCTTTTCCTCATCGGGAATCTCCACCGAATCATCGGTCTGGAGCTGAATGTACTCAATCTGGGACTGATCCAGCTGCTGAAGACCAAGCTCCTGCTCAGCGTATTCCTCCACGCTCTTGATCGCCACCTTTGCCTCCAGATCGGAGTGCATGCGTACATTCTCACTTTGTACGATTTCGTACTCTTTGGTTTCTCTTGCTATTTCGCCATAGATCTCGTTTGTCTGTACCCTGCCATAAATCACGGCGCCAAGCAGTCCCATTGCAAAGGCTGCCGCCAAAAATGTTTTCGGTGCAGAGCCTTTTTTGTGCGTGCTTCTTCTCATACTTATTTCGGGCGTGCTGATATCGCTTCGTCTGGAACGGTGGATCTCCGGCGTAAATTCCGGCTGAGCTTCCGGCTGCAGCTTTGGCGCAGTATTGCCATGCATGTAGCTCTGCTGACATAAGCGGTAACGCTCTTCGGCTGACAATACGTTATCCTGCTGCAGGAATTCATACATTGCTGCATCGTTTGCCACAACAACACCTAACTCCTTTCTATAATTCTGAGTTTGGCACTTCTGCTTCGGTTGTTCTCTTCCAGTTCTTCCGGCTTTGCTTCAATGGGCTTCCGGTTTACCAGTCTGCCCTGCGGTGTGTGTCCGCATACACAAACAGGAAAATCCGGCGGACAGATGCATCCCTTGCACCATCCGGCAAATTTCTGCTTCACCAGTCGATCCTCCAGAGAGTGGAACGTGATTACTGCAAGTCGTCCTCCCGGCTTCAGACATGCAAAAGCAGCGTCAAGCCCGGACGTCAAATGATCCAGCTCGCCGTTGACTGCAATTCTGATTGCCTGGAATGTTTTTTTACACGGATTTTTCTCACGGCGTGCCTTTGCCGGAACACCGGCTTTAATCAGCTCCGCAAGCTGCAGGGTCGTTTCAATCGGTTCCTTCTGACGTGCTTCCACGATCTCCGCCACGATTCGCCGTGCAAACTTCTCCTCTCCGTATTCAAAGAGAATCCGCACAAGCTCCTCCGGGGAGGCTGTGTTCACCAGATCCCGTGCCGAAACACCGGTCTGGCTCATTCGCATGTCCAAGGGCGCATCCACGTGATAGGAAAAGCCCCGGGAACCCGTATCAAGCTGATGGGATGATACGCCCAGATCCAGCAGAACACCGTCCACCAGGGAAATTCCCAGGCTGTCCAGCACCTGTCTGATCTGTGAGAAATTGCTTTGAACCACCACTGCCGGGTATTGAGCAAGACGCTTGTCCGCTGTCTTTACCGCATCAGGGTCTCTGTCGAGTGCGATCAGCTTACCGCCGTCAGTCAGCAGCTTCGCAATCCGCAGTGCATGTCCAGCACCACCGACTGTTCCGTCTACATAAATGCCGTCGGGCTTCACGCCGAGTCCTTCTATTGTTTCTTCCGGCAGAACCGAAATATGATGAAATTTCATTTCATCTCCATTAGACATTGTACTCACCCATGACCTCCATCAGATCCGCTGTATCGAACGAGCTGTTGAAATCGTCCCATGCCGCCTTGTCCCATATTTCAGCCACATTGCACGCACCGATGACCATCACATCCTTATCCAGACCCGCATACTCCCGCAAGTGCTGTGGGATCAGTACCCGACCCTGTTTGTCAGGGTTCAGTTCACCGGCTCCCGAGAACAAAACACGCCGGATATTGGCGCTTTTTGCCTGGGGCAACTGCGCAACCTTGTTTGAAAGCTTCTCCCACTCTTCCTGGGGATACACTGTCAAACAGTGCTTGTCAATGGTTTTGGTGACATAAAACGTTTCGCCAAGTATTTCACGGAGCTTTGTAGGAAAACTGACTCTGCCCTTGGCGTCCATATTATGCAGGTATTCACCCATCAAAACGTTCGCCAAGTCCTACACCGCCCTTTCATACTCTTCGTCGGCTTGTTCCCCACTTCGTACCACAGAATGGAGTTACAACACCACTTTTCACCGTGTAATATCATTATACAGTATTTTCACATAGAAAGTCAATAAGATTTCATAGAAAGGGCGCACTAAATCCGCCAAATTTCCATTGTAATTTTTGTGGATCATCCATAAAAATATCCCGCATGCCCTTGTGGGACATGCGGGTAAAAGAAAGCGCACAGATTGCTCTGTGCGCCTCCGATCTATTTCATTAAACCAGCTGGATGATTGCCATCTCTGCTGCATCGCCCCGACGGGGACCTGTCTTAATGATTCTGGTATAGCCGCCGTTCTTGTCCGCATACTTCGGTGCGATCTCATCGAACAGCTTCTTTGCAACGCTCTCCTTGGTCACATATGCAAATACCTGGCGCTTAGAGTGCAGGTCATCGTTCTTGCCGATGGTGATCATCTTCTCAGCAACTGCCCGGACTTCCTTCGCCCGTGTTACTGTGGTCTCAATCTGACCGTTCTCCAGCAGGTAGGTAACCATAGCTCTGAGCATAGCCTTTCTATGATCTGTTGCTCTGCCTAACTTTCTCGTACCCGGCATCGTATATCACTCCTTTTCTGGTTATTCTTCCTCGGAACTCAAGTCAAAGCCCAGGGACTGGAGCTTTTCCTTAACCTCATCGAAGGATTTCTTACCGAGGTTCCGAACCTTCATCATTTCTTCTTCAGACTTGTTGATCAAGTCGTCCACTGTGTTAATTCCGGCGCGCTTCAGGCAATTGAAGGAACGCACGGATAAGTCAAGTTCCTCAATGGTCATCTCAAGGATTTTTTCCTTACCCTTATCGTCTTTTTCAACCAAAACTTCTGCAATGCTTGCCTCTTCAGACAGATCCACAAAAAGTTTCAGATGCTCGTTGAGGAGATTGGCTGCCTGTGACAGCGCTTCCTTTGCGGAAATGGTACCATCGGTCCACACTTCCATCGTCAGCTTGTCATAGTCGGTAACCTGACCCAGCCGAGTGTCCTCAACCGTGTAGTTTACCTTCAAAACAGGAGTATAAATACTATCAACCGCAATGACATCAATCGGAAGGTTCGGCATCAGCTGCTTGTTGCGTTCAGCAGATACATAACCTCTGCCCTTATCAAGGGTGATCTCCATGTACAGGGAAGCGTCCTTGCCCAGGGTTGCAATGTGCATGCCGGGATCCAGGATGTTTACCTCGGAGTCAGTCTTGATATCGCCCGCAGTGACTTCACATTCACCGGTCGCTTCAATGTAAACAGTCTTCGGACCGTCTCCATACAGCTTTGCAGTCAGACCCTTGATGCTCAGGATGATCTCAGTGACATCCTCCTTTACACCCGGGATCGTGGACAGCTCGTGGTGTACGCCGTCAATCTTTACGGAATTGACTGCAACACCGGGCAGGGAGGAGAGCAGAACTCGTCTGAGGCTGTTGCCGAGCGTAATGCCGTAGCCACGCTCCAGCGGAGCCAAAACGAATTTACCGTATTTCCCGTCACTTCTCAGTTCGACAGTGTCAATTTCCGGCTTCTCTATTTTTTCCAGCATATAAACCCTCCTATTTCGCAATCACTTTTGTTCTTGTGGGGATTTTGCAATGTACGCCAACAATACGAAAATGATTACTTGGAGTACAGCTCGACGATCAGGTGAGCTTCTACCTCGTAGTCGAGATCCTCGACCTTGGGCATACGCGTTACCTTAACAGAGAAGTTTTCCTTGTTTGCTTCCAGCCACAGCGGAACCGGACGGTTTGCAGTCTGCTCCAGAACGTCCTTGAACTTCTGGCTGGATCTGCTGCCCTCGTACAGAGCGATCACATCGCCTTCCTTTACCCGGTAGGACGGAATGTTGACTCTCTGACCATTTACGGTGAAGTGTCTGTGTGTTACCAGCTGACGAGCTTCTCTTCTGGTCAGAGCCATGCCCATTCTGTAAGCAACGTTGTCGAGTCTGGATTCCAGCAGAGTGATCAGGTTATCGCCGGCCTTGCCTTCCATCTTCTCAGCGATCTCGAAGTAGTGGTAGAAGGGCTTTTCCAGAACGCCGTAGATGAACTTCAGCTTCTGCTTTTCCTTCAGCTGCATGCCGTACTCAGAAACCTTTTTTCTGCTGTTTGCGTTAGGATTTCTGTTAGAATTCTTGGAAATGCCCATAACCATCGGGCTGATTCCCAGATGTCTGCATCTCTTCAGAATCGGTTCTTTACTTACTGCCATTTCATATACCTCCTATAATACTAGACGCGGCGTCTCTTGGGAGGACGGCATCCGTTGTGGGGAATCGGTGTTACATCCTTGATCAGCTTAACCTCCAGACCAACAGTCTGCAGTGCTCTGATTGCAGCCTCACGGCCGGAACCCGGTCCCTTTACATAAACTTCAACAGACTTCAGACCATGCTCCATAGCAGCCTTTGCAGCGGTCTCTGCTGCGGTCTGTGCTGCGAACGGTGTGGACTTCTTAGAACCTCTGAAGCCCATCTCGCCTGCACTTGCCCAAGAAATAACATTGCCCTGGGTGTCGCTGATGGTCACGATGGTGTTGTTGAATGTAGACTGGATATGAACTGCGCCGTTTTCAATGTTCTTACGCTCTCTGCGTCTTCTCACGGTAGTGATCTTCTTACCCTTTTGCTGTGCCAAAGTTCATTCCCTCCTTTACTTCTTCTTGTTAGCGATGGTCTTAACCGGACCCTTCCGGGTTCTTGCGTTGGTCTTTGTGCGCTGACCGCGAACCGGCAGACCCTTACGGTGACGAACGCCACGGTAGCAGCCGATTTCAACCAGTCTCTTGATGTTGAGCGCAACCTCACGACGCAGGTCGCCCTCTACGGTGTAGTGCTTGTCGATGTAATCACGGAGCAGTGCTACATCGGATTCAGTCAGATCCTTTACACGAGTATCCGGGTTTACGCCGGTCTCCTTGAGGATGGTTGCCGCAGTATTGCGACCGATGCCATAGATATAAGTGAGGCCGATCTCGACTCTCTTATTCTTCGGCAGATCCACACCAGCAATTCTTGCCATTGGTTTCTTACACCTCCATTATATTGTCAAGGGATCAACCCTGACGCTGCTTATGCTTCGGGTTTTCACAGATGACCATGACTTTTCCCTTGCGCTTAATAACCTTGCACTTTTCGCAAATCGGTTTTACGGAAGGTCTTACTTTCATTGGAAATACCTCCTTCTTCGTATCAGAAATGCATCAGCATCTCACGTTCCTTGTTGGAGCGATTACTTCGCTCTCCATGTGATTCGGCCCTTGGTCAGATCATAAGGGGACATTTCAATGGTCACCTTATCGCCGGGAACGATACGAATGTAGTTCATTCTCAGCTTTCCTGACACATGCGCCAGAATAATGTGCTTGTTGGGAAGCTCCACACGGAACATTGCGTTCGGCAATGCTTCCAGCACAACACCCTCAAGCTCGATTGCGTCTTCCTTCGACATACATAACCTCCTATCAGCCAGCCTGTTCCCCGTAACTTCTCAACAGGGTTCTCAGCTTCTTATCGGTGATCCCGTTCAGATCCATGACCGTACAGGTCCTTCTCAGATGCTTCCGCCGTTTATGCTTGGGCTTGTCAAGTTTTCTGCGGTCGCCGTCCGCGATCCATACAAACTCGCCGTCCAATGCAGTCACAACAAAATATCCGTCCGCATCCCGCCCGGCAATCGCCCGAACAATCGTGCCAACCTCCAGTTCCACTGTACACCTCCGTTTAGGGCTGTGTCAGAATCACAGGTCCATTCGGTGTTACGGCGATGGCGTGCTCAAAGTGTGCGGACAGTGAACCGCTCTGTGTCAGAACCGTCCAGCCATCCTTCAGCACTCTCACACCCTCACCCTTGACGTTGATCATCGGTTCAATACAAAAGGTCATGCCGGATACCAGGCGTACCCCATGTCCCGGCTTCCCGTAATTCGGTACTTCAGGTGATTCGTGCAGTTCCCTGCCGATGCCGTGTCCGCAATACTGCTTCACCACAGCATATCCTCTCGAAACGCAATACTCTTCAACCGTATGGGAAACGTCTCCCATCCGTGCGCCCACAACAGCCGCATCGATTCCGGCATACAGGCTTGCTTCTGTCACTTCGAGAAGCTTTTTTGCCTCATCAGAAATATGTCCCACTGCAAAAGTTGCACAGGTGTCGCCGTGAAAGCCATTGTAATAAGCCCCCACATCCACACTGACAATATCTCCGTCTGCAATTTTCCGCTTGGAGGACGGAATCCCGTGAATGACCTCGTTGTTGATAGAGATGCAGGCACTGCCCTTAAAGCCGCCGTATCCTAAGAAGGACGGCGTTGCGCCGCAGCTTACAATGTAGTCATGCACGATTTTGTCCAGTTCCTTGGTAGTCATGCCCGCCCGAACGGATTCCCCAGCCAGCTTCAGGGCACGACCGGCAATTCTGCCGGCTGCACGAAGCTTTTCCAGGTCTGTATTGGATTTTACGCTAATCATGCGATTACGCCCCCACAGCCTTCAGCGTCAGCTTAGAGGTTTCGGAAACCTCTTCCTGACCGATTACTGTTTCAAGCTTACCCCGCTTTGCGTAGAAATCCTTCAGCGGAGCAGTCTGCTCGTGGTAAACCTTCAGTCGCTCCAGAACGGTTGCGGGCTCATCATCCTTGCGGATCACGGTATTGCCGCCGCACTTGTCGCACTTGCCAGCCACCCTGGAAGGCTTGAAATCTGTGTGATAGGATGCGCCGCAGCCCTCGCAGACACGTCTGCCGGACAGGCGCTTGGAAATGGTCTCATCCGGAACATAGATCTCAACGACCTTGTCAATGTTCACGCCCATAGCCTCCAGAGCTTCTGCCTGGGGAACTGTTCTGGGGAAACCATCAAGAATGAAACCGTTCTTGCAGTCATCCTGTGCGATGCGATCCTTCAGGATCCCGATTACGACCTCATCGGAGACCAGTGCGCCGCTTTCCATTGCAGCCTTGGCCTTCAGACCGAACTCTGTGCCGTTCTTGACAGCCTCACGCAGAATGTTGCCAGTAGAAATCTGAGGAATGGACAATGCCTCGGAGATGACCTCTGCCTGTGTACCCTTGCCGGCGCCCGGAGCGCCCAAAAGAATCAGATTCATATGCAATGTCCTCCTTAACCCAGGAAGCCCTTGTGATGACGCATCATCATCTGGGATTCCATTGTGCGGACAGTCTCAAGTGCTACGCTGACTACGATCAGGATAGAGGTACCGCCCATGGACAGACCGCTCATATCCGGCAGAGCCCGTGCAAAGAAGATCGGGAAAATCGCAATCAGGCCCAGGAAGATCGCACCTGTCAGAGTAATCTTTGACAGGATTCTCTGAATGTAATCAGAGGTGGGCTTACCGGGACGGATGCCGGGAATACCGCCATTGGACTGACGCAGGTTGTTTGCGATCTCAACCGGATTGTACTGCATGGAAACGTAGAAGTAGTTGAATGCAACAATCAGGATGAAATACAGAGCTGCATAGCCGTAAGACTGTGTCTTGAAGAATGCGATAAAGTAGTAATAAATCTTTGCGCCCATAGATGCACCCTCCGGATTTGCAACCGGTTCTACGAACAGGCTCAAGGTATTCGGCAGGGACATAAACGCCATTGCAAAGATGATCGGCATAACGCCGCTCATGCAAACCTTGATCGGAATGTGTGTGCTCTGGCCGCCGTACTGCTTTCTGCCAACCACACGCTTTGCGTACTGGATGGGGATCCGGCGTTCAGCCTCGTTCATCAGAACGATGAAAGTAATCATCGCAATGAACAGGATGCCTACCAGCGGAACAACAAACACATACTTCTGGGGGTTTGTAAACATCAGCTCGACTGCGGTGCCTACGTCCCTGGGCATTCTCGCAACGATACCGGCGAACAGAATCATGGAAGTACCGTTGCCGATACCGTTTTCACTGATCCGGTTGCCGAGCCACATAACCAGCATGGAGCCGGCTACGAAGCAGCCAATGATGACGATCGCAGCAAAGATGCCGTAACCGCCGGTTGTATACTTGATTGCCGACACCTTGTTCTTCAGTGTCAGGTAATAAGCAAAGGACATAAAGATGGACAGTCCAAAGGAAACAATCGCCGTGATCTTGTTGAGGGTTTTTCTGCCCTCTTCGCCCTCGCTCTGCAGCCGCTCCAAAGGAGGCAGCGCATAGGTCAGAAGCTGGACGATGATGGAGGCGTTGATGTACGGCGTAATAGACAGGGAAAAAATTGTTGCCTGGGACAGGGCGCCGCCCGTCAGGATGTCCAGGTATTCCAGGAAGTTTCCGCCTGTTGCCGCACTGCTCATCCAAGAAGCGATGAGCTGGTTATCCAGGAACGGGACAGTGATGGCACTGCCCACTCTGAAAATGATAATGATAAATAGTGTGTAGAGTAGCTTTTTACGAAGCTCAGGAATAGCCCATGCCTTCCTTATGGTCTGAAACACACTACATCACCTCTGCTTTCCCGCCAGCTTTCTCGATTTTCTCGATTGCGCTCTGTGAGAATTTAGCAGCCTTTACTGTAAGCTTTGCGGTCAGCTCGCCATTGCCGAGGACCTTTACGCCGTCGTATTCCTTCTTGATCAGACCAGAAGCCTTCAGCAGCTCAGCGTCCACAACGGTGCCGTCAACAAACTTGTTCAGATCTGCAACGTTAACGATTGCAAACTTTGTAGCAAAGATATTGTTGAAGCCTCTCTTGGGGATACGTCTGCTCAGAGGCATCTGACCGCCTTCGAAGCCGATTCTTACGCCGCCGCCGGAACGTGCATTCTGTCCCTTGTGGCCCTTGCCAGCAGTCTTGCCCTGACCGGAGCCGTGACCTCTGCCGATGCGCTTGGTAGCCTTGGTAGAACCCTCTGCCGGGGATAATTCGTGTAACTTCATTGTTCGCACCTCCTTGCGTTAAGCGTCCTGTACTTCGATGAGGTGGGAAATCTTATTGATTTTTCCCTCTGTCTGAACATTGTCAGGCTGTACGGTGGAATCACCGATCTTTTTAAGACCAAGAGAATGCGCCGTGTCAATCTGGTCCTGCTTTCTGCCAATCAGGCTCTTTACAAGCGTAATCTGTTTAGCCATGTCGCTCTCTCCTTATCCTAAAATTTCCTTAACGGACTTGCCTCTCTTTTCTGCAACTTCCTTTGCAGTTGTGCAGGAAGCGAGACCGTTGATGGTTGCGCGTACCACGTTGCAGGGGTTGTTGGAGCGCAGGGACTTTGTACGGATGTCCTTGATGCCTGCAACTTCAATGACCGCACGAACCGGACCGCCGGCGATCACACCGGTACCGGGAGCAGCGGGCTTCATCAGTACGCGGCCAGCGCCGAATGCACCGATGATCTCGTGGGGAATGGTAGTACCCTTCAGCGCGATCTTCACCAGATTCTTCTTTGCGTCCTCAATGCCCTTGCGGATTGCATCCGGAACTTCACCGGACTTGCCGATGCCGAATCCAACGGTGCCATTGCCGTCACCCACTACAACCAGTGCAGCGAACTTCATGATACGGCCGCCCTTGACTGTCTTGGATACACGGTTGATTGCAACGACCTTTTCTGTAAGCTCCATAGCGGAAGCGTCAATCATAGCCAACGTGTTTTCCCTCCTTACTTGGAATTGGACGGATTCTCAAAGGAAAGTCCGCCTTCTCTTGCGCCGTCAGCAAGTTCCTTCACACGTCCGTGATACAGGTAACCGCCTCTGTCGAATACCACGTTCTTGATACCCTTTGCCAGCGCATTCTTTGCGATCTGCTCGCCAACCTTCTTTGCGCCATCCTTATTGCCGCCATCTGCGTCAAAATCCTTGGAAAGACTGGAAGCAGAAGCAAGTGTCACACCATTTACATCATCAATGATCTGTGCGTAAATGTGCTTGGAGGAGCGGAAGACATTCAGACGCGGATAAGCCGGAGTACCGGAAATCTTCGCGCGGACTCTGCGGTGTCTTTTAGCTCTGGCCTTGTTGCTGTCTACCTTTTTTACCATAGCGATTCACTCCTTACTTACTTTTTGCCCTTGCCGGCCTTACCTTCCTTGCGGACGATATGCTCACCGGCGTACTTGATGCCCTTGCCCTTATAAGGCTCCGGCGGACGCTTCTCGCGTACTTCAGCTGCGAACTGACCTACAGCCTGCTTGTCAACACCACTGATGACGATCTTGTTGGGCTGGGGCACTTCAATTGCAATGCCGTTGCCTTCAGAAACGATCACCTGGTGGGAGAAACCCAGGTTCATAACCAGGTCATGACCCTGCTTTGCAGCACGGTAACCAACACCCTCAATCTCCAGGGTCTTGCTGTAACCATTGGTTACACCCTCGATCATGTTGGCGATCAGAGTTCTGGTCAAGCCGTGGAGGCTTCTGTTTACATTGGTATCGTCCGGACGGGTCACGTGGATCACACCGTCAGCGATCTCAATGTTCATTGCTGTGGATAACTGCTTGGAAATTTCGCCCTTAGGACCCTTCACCGTCATAAAGTTGTCGGCGCACTTCACATCGACACCGGCAGGGACACTAATCGGCATTCTACCTATTCTTGACATTACCGTGTCCTCCTTACCAAATAAATGCGAGTACTTCGCCGCCAACGTTCAGCTCACGAGCCTTCTTGTCAGTCACGATTCCCTTAGAAGTGGAAACGATGGCGATACCCAGACCCTTACGAACCTTGGGCATATCTTCACAGCTAGAATAAATACGCAAACCCGGTTTAGAAACCCGACGCAGGCCGGTGATGATGGGTGACTTGTTGTCGCCGTACTTCAGAGTGATTCTGATGATTCCCTGCTTGCCGTCCTCAATGACCTGGAAGCCCTTTACATAGCCCTCGTCTACGAGGATCTGTGTAATAGCCTTCTTGACATTGGAGGCGGGAACGTCAACCGTGGCGTGCTTTGCAGAATTCGCATTGCGGATTCTTGTCAGTAAATCTGCGATTGTATCAGTAATTTGCATGCCGAATGACCTCCTTTGTTAATTTACCAGCTTGCTTTCTTCACACCCGGAATCTGACCGTCATGTGCAAGCTCTCTGAAGCAGATACGGCAGATGCCGAACTTTCTGAGATAAGCATGCGGTCTGCCACAAATCTTGCATCTGTTGTATGCTCTTGTGGAGAACTTGGGAGCTTTCTGCTGCTTGTTAATCATTGCCTTTTTTGCCATTTCGATGAATCCTCCCTATCACTTCACAAACGGAGCGCCCATCAGTGTCAGCAGCTCTTTCGCTTCTTCGTCTGTGTTTGCGGTTGTAATGAAGTTGATATCCATACCCCGTACCTTGTCGATCTTATCGTACTCAATCTCAGGGAAGATCAACTGTTCCTTAATACCGGTGGAGTAATTGCCTCTGCCATCGAAAGAATTCGGGTTGATGCCTCTGAAGTCACGAACCCGGGGGAATGCAACGTTGAACAGCTTGTCTACGAATTCGTACATCTTTTCGCTGCGCAGCGTTACCTTTACGCCGATCGGCATGCCCTCACGAAGCTTGAAGTTTGCAACAGACTTCTTTGCACGGCAGATCACCGGCTTCTGACCAGTGATTGCAGCGATGTCAGTCATAATTGCGTCGATCACCTTTGCGTTTTCCTTTGCCTCACCGGCACCTACGTTGATGACAACCTTGTCAAGCTTCGGGATCTGCATCACACTCTTGTAGCCGAACTTCTTCATCATTGCAGGAGCGACAGTGCTGACATAATATTCTTTTAATCTTGCCATTCTCGTTCTCCTCCTATCAGAAATGGTGGCCGCAGTCTTTATTCTTGCAGATACGGATCGGCAGCTTCTTCTCTACGCCGGCGCCGTTGGTCTTGGTCTCAAAACCGTGGCCAACACGGGTGGGCTTGCCGCACTTGGGGCAAACGACCTGTACCTTGCATGCGTAAATCGGAGCCTCAGCCTTGACGATGCTGCCCGGCTGACCCATTCTGGTGGGCTTTACATGCTTGGTGATCATGTTGATGCCTTCAACGATCACCTTGTTCTCGGACGGGCTGACCTCAAGAACCTTGCCGGTCTTGCGGGTCTTGGACTCGTTGTTCACGTACTTATCTTCTCTGTCACCTGTAAGGAGAACGACTGTGTCACCTTTTTTAACGTGTAACTTATTCATCATGACACCTCCATTACAATACTTCGGGCGCAAGGCTCAGGATCTTGAGGTAATCCTTCTCACGAAGTTCTCTTGCGACCGGTCCGAAAATACGGGTCCCCTTCGGGTTCTTATCCTCTTTGATGATAACTGCTGCATTCTCGTCAAAACGGATGTAGGTACCATCTTCTCTCCGCAGGCCCTTTGCGGAACGAACAATCACAGCCTTTACAACGTCGCCCTTCTTAACAACGCCGCCGGGTGTTGCTTTCTTAACAGAAGCCACAACAACATCGCCGATGTTCGCATATCTTCTACGGGTACCGCCCAGCACACGAATGCACATCAGTTCCTTTGCACCGGTGTTGTCAGCGACCTTCAAGTAAGATTGCATCTGGATCACAGCGAGTTCCTCCTTTCAGAAGTTCCCTCGGAACTTCCACTCAATACTATATTACTTTGCCTTTTCAATGATGTTGGTCACACGCCATCTCTTGTCCTTGGACATGGGGCGGGTTTCCATTACTTCTACGCGGTCGCCAATGCGGCATGCGTTCTGCTCATCGTGAGCCTTCAGCTTTACAGTGCGCTTGATAATCTTCTTGTAAAGCGGATGCTGTACGTTATCTGCGATTGCAACAACAACAGTCTTGTCCATCTTGTCGCTTACAACCTTGCCAACTCTGGTCTTTCTCAGGTTTCTTTCAGACACAGCAAACTCCTCCTTCTCTTACTGATTCGCGTCTGCCGCACGAAGAACAGTCTTGATGCGAGCGATATCCTTCTTTACATCCTTCAGACGTGCTGTGTTATCCAGCTGATTGACAGCATGCTGAAAACGGAGAGAGAAGAGCTCTTCCTTCAGGCTGACCAGCTTTTCGTTCATCTCATCAACGGACAGATCTCTGATTTCAGTCGCTTTCATTACTGCTCCCCTCCTTGTTCAGCTTTCTTTACAAACTTGCATTTTACCGGCAGCTTGTGCATTGCAAGACGCAGCGCTTCTCTTGCGGTCTCTTCCGGAACGCCAGCAATCTCGAACATCACTCTGCCCGGCTTTACAACAGCTACCCAGTACTCAGGTGCGCCCTTACCTTTACCCATTCGAGTTCCGAGGGGCTTGGAAGTTACGGGCTTATCCGGGAAAATCTTGATCCATACCTGACCGCCACGCTTGATGTAACGTGTCATTGCGATACGGGCGGATTCGATCTGGTTGGAGGTGATCCATGCAGGCTCCAGGGACTGGAGACCGTAATCACCGTAGGAAACCTTATTGCCTCTGAGTGCCTTACCGGTCATACGACCTCTGTGCACACGACGATATTTTACTCTCTTCGGGAGCAGCATTATCGGTTACCTCCTTCTCTTCTAGAATCACGCGCCTTGAAGCCGCCGTTTCTGTTGTCACGGCCGTTTCTGTCATCCCGGCGCTTTCTTTCCGGTCTTGCTTCCGGCTTCTTTTCGTACTTCGCCTTCTCAGCAGCAGCCTTTGCAGCATCGCCCTTGAGAACCTCACCCTTGTAGATCCAAACCTTTACGCCCAGGCGACCATAAGTGGTGTGCGCCTCAGCGGTGCCGTAGTCGATGTCAGCACGAATGGTCTGCAACGGGATGGTACCCTCGTGATAAGTCTCGCTTCTTGCGATTTCCGCACCGCCCAGACGACCGGAAACACGGGTCTTGATGCCCTTTGCGCCCAGACGCATGGAACGACCGATGGACTGCTTCATTGCACGTCTGAAAGAAACACGGTTCTCCAGATCCAGCGCAATCTTCTCAGCAACCAGCTGAGCATTCATATCAGGCTGCTTCACCTCGATGATGTTCACAGCAACCTGCTTCTTCATCATAGCCTCGAGCTGAGCGCGGAGCTTCTCGATTTCTGCGCCGCCTCTGCCGATTACAACGCCGGGCTTTGCGCAGTGGATGTTGATTCTAACCTTTTCAGCGAATCGCTCAATTTCGATCTTCGGAACACCTGCAGCGTACAGGCTCTTCTTGATGAAGTTACGTACGTTGTAGTCTTCCACCAGTGTATCGCCGAAATCTGCCTTGTTCGCAAACCAGCGAGAATCCCAATCCTTGATAACGCCAACACGCAGACCGTGCGGATTTACTTTCTGGCCCATAGTTAACCTCCTTGGGATTATTCTTTTTCTTTCACAACAAGTGTGATGTGAGATGTTCTCTTCAGGATTCTGAAGGCTCTGCCCTGTGCTCTCGGCATAACCCGCTTCATGATCGGACCGGGGCACACGAAGCACTCGGAAACATACAGGTCATCCTTGTTCATGTTGTGATTGTTCTCAGCGTTTGCCATAGCGGACTTCAACAGTTTTGCCACCATCGGGCTTGCAGCCTTCGGTGTCAATTCAAGTGTAGCCAATGCAATGTCAACAGGCTTGTTCCGGATCAGATCCAGAACGATCTGCACCTTTCTCGGTGCGATGCGAGCATTTCTCAAATACGCTCTAGCTTCCATTTGAACTCCTCCTTCCGCTACTTATTACTTCTTGCCGTTGTTCGATGTCTTGGAACCTGCATGACCCTTATAGGTTCTGGTGGGTGCAAACTCGCCGAGCTTGTGTCCAACCATGTCCTCTGTAACGTAAACCGGAACATGCTTGCGGCCATCGTGAACTGCGATTGTGTGACCTACGAAATCAGGGAAAATCGTGGAAGAACGGCTCCAAGTCTTGAGAACCTTCTTTTCGCCGGCCTCATTCATAGCCATAATCCGCTTCAGCAGAACCTCTTGCACGTAAGGTCCCTTTTTAATACTTCTGCTCATGAATCAGTTCCTCCTTTCCGCTTATTTCCCGTTTCTTCTCTTTACGATATACTTGTCAGTGCGGTTGTGTGTCTTACGAGTCTTATAACCCAGAGCAGGCTTGCCCCAAGGTGTAACAGGACCCGGACGTCCAACCGGCGACTTACCTTCACCACCGCCGTGGGGGTGATCGCAGGGGTTCATAACGGAACCGCGGACTGTAGGTCTGATACCCATATGACGAACACGACCAGCCTTACCGTAGTGTACGTTCTCGTGGTCGATGTTGGAAACCTGACCGATGGAAGCCTTCGCACCGATCGGAACCTTTCTCATCTCGCCGGAAGGCAGACGGATCAGCGCATAATCATTTTCCTTACCCATCAGCTGAGCCATGTTGCCAGCGGAACGAACCAGCTGTGCACCTCTGCCCGGATAAAGTTCAATGTTGTGAATGAAGGTACCAACCGGAATGTTCAGCAGGGGCAGTGCGTTGCCCGGCTTGATATCAGCGTCAGCACCGGAACGAACAACGTCGCCAACCTTCAGATCGTGGGGAGCCAGAATGTATCTCTTCTCGCCGTCCTCATACTGAACCAGAGCAATGAATGCGCTGCGGTTCGGATCGTACTCGATGGTCAGAACGTTTGCATTGATGCCGTCCTTGTCACGCTTGAAATCAATTACACGGTACTTTCTTCTGTTTCCGCCGCCTCTGTGACGAACGGTGATGCGGCCATAGCTGTTTCTGCCGGAATTCTTCTTGAGGGGCTCAAGCAGGCTCTTTTCCGGATCAACCTTGGACAACTGCGTGTAGTTGGTAACAGTCATGTTACGGCGGGAAGCAGTTGTCGGTTTATAGGTCTTAATTGCCATTTGCGTGTTTCACTCCTTATATAATGCATTTTGCGGGAGCATTCTCCCATACCTGAAGCGCAATTAATACATGCCGTCGAAGAACTCGATGGTGCTCTTGCGCTTCTTGCCGTCCTTACCGGGCTTGGGATCCTTACTTACTGTAACGATCGCCTTCTTCCAGTCAGCGGTCTTGCCCACATATCTGCCGACACGCTTTACACGGCCTCTGCAGTTCATGGTATGAACCTTTTCAACCTGTACATCAAACAGCTCTTCCACTGCCTTGGCAATCTCCAGCTTGTTTGCGTCCTTGGCAACCTTGAAAGTGTACTTGCCGAGGGGAAGGAAATCCATGCTCTTCTCCGTGATAATCGGCTTCAAGATAATATCCTGTGCAGCTTTCATTATGCGTACACCTCCTCGATCTGACCAACGGCATTCTTTACAACGATGAACTTGTCATAGTTGAGAATATCGTAAACATTCAGTGTGTTGACAGCAGCTGTCTTAACGCCGGGGATGTTTGCTGCGCTCTTGATGACCTTCTTGTCTGCCTCAGCAGTTACGATCAGAGCCTTGCCCTCTACGTTCAGTGCCTTGAGCATTGCAACGATAGTCTTGGTCTTGTAGGAATCAACAGTCAGTGCATCCAGCACGATGATGTTGTTCTCCAGAAGCTTAGAAGAAAGTGCGGACTTCATAGCCAGTCTGCGAACCTTCTTGTTCAGAGCGTATCTGTAATCTCTGGGCTTCGGACCGAGTGCCACGCCGCCGTGATACCACTGAGGAGCACGGATAGAACCCTGTCTTGCATGACCGGTACCCTTCTGTCTCCAGGGCTTTCTGCCACCGCCGCTGACCTCTGTCCGAGTCAGAGTGGACTGTGTGCCCTGACGCTGGTTTGCCAGGTAGTTTACAACCATTGCGTGCATCACTGCTTCGTTCGGAGTAATACCAAATACAGCATCGGAAAGCTCTGTCTCCGAAACCTGATTTCCTGTCATATCAAATACTGAAACCTTAGCCATTTATGCTTCCTCCTTCCTTAAGCCTTTACACTGTCTGTGATGCATACAACGCCGCCCTTAGGACCGGGAATCGCACCCTTGAGTGCAATCAGATTGTTCTCAACGTCAATTTTCACAACTTCGAGATTCTGAACTGTTACCTTTTCAGCACCCATGTGACCTGCCATGCCCTTGCCCTTGTAAATACGGGACGGAGAGGAGCATGCACCCATAGAACCTGCCTGTCTGTGCACAGGGCCGGTACCGTGAGTTTCCTTGAGTCTGTGCTGATTGTGACGCTTGATGGCGCCGGTGAAGCCCTTACCCTTGCTGGTGCCGCTGACATCCACGATGTCGCCTACAGCAAATGTGTCAGCCTTCAGCAGATCACCCACATTCAGAGCGTCGCAGTCGTCCAGTCTGAATTCCTTCAGGACGCGCTTGTAACCAACCTCGGACTTGTCAAAATGTCCCTTCATAGGCTTGTTGATGCGCTGTGCCTTTACGTCGTCAAAGCCGATCTGCAGTGCAGCGTAGCCGTCATTCTCAACGGTCTTCTTCTGTACCACAACACAAGGACCAGCTTCTACAACAGTTACAGGAATTACTTTTCCTGCTTCCTGGTCGAAAATCTGGGTCATACCGATTTTCTTGCCGATAATACCTTTTTGCATTCCATTTTCCTCCTGTTAGGTTATTGGTTGGCGTATGCCAACTTGACCGATGGCGCCTGCCATCCTCTCTGCATGTCTAATGCAGAGTCAGGGGTTATCGCTGTGCTTACTTGAGCACCATAACGATGTCCACACCTGCGGGGATCTCGAGCTTCTGCAGTGCGTCAGTTGTCTTCTGAGTGGGTCTGATAACGTCGATCAGACGCTTGTGTGTTCTCATCTCAAACTGCTCACGGCTGTCCTTGTACTTGTGTACCGCACGGAGAATTGTAACAACCTCCTTGTCGGTAGGCAGCGGGATCGGACCGGAAACTCTTGCACCGCTGCGCTTTGCTGCCTCCACAATCTTTGCGGCTGCTGCGTCCACTGTTGCGTGCTCATAACCCTTGATCTTGATTCTGATTTTCTCGTTGACTGCCACGTGATTTCGCCTCCTTATAGTATTTCATGATTGGGGGCGGGATTCTCTTTGAGAGTTCCCCTGAGATATCGTCCACGTTCCCGTGTGTATCCTCATCTGCGCATAAAAAAACTCGAAAAACGTAACTGTTTTCCGAGGAAGTTCAGATAGGCACAATTCGGGCATACTCCATGCATACGCAAGCTAGCACAAAGCACAAACTGTGTCCGTTATCTCTTTTCGCCCGGTTTAAAATCGGACATACTCCACGGAAATTCCCTGACATACCGCCAGCAACCTTCCGCTTCCTCGCATATCTGTCGCAATCACTTGTACATTATACCATGCCTTACACCAAATTGCAAGCAATTGCGCATACCGGACTTGTAAAATTTTTATGAACAAAAGTATATCATATTTCGATATTGTTTTTAAAGTGCAGCATCCCGGAAGGCATGCACGCCCTCCGAAGCACTGCCTATACTATTTAAAGAGAATCAATCTGCATTCACCCGGAGGAATCCGGTAGGATCACAATACATGCCGTTGTAGCGCACCTCGAAATGCAGATGGTTGCCGGTGGATCGACCAGTGGATCCCACCGCCGCCATACGCTGTCCCCGGGAGACCTCCTGTCCCTCAGAAACATAGATCATGGAGCAGTGTCCATACACTGTCACATAGCCGTTGCCATGATCCACCATCACCAGATAGCCATAGCCTCCTGCATTCCAGCCCGCATAAGTCACCGTGCCTGCATCCGCCGCATAGATCTCCGTGCCTGCCGGTGCTGCAATATCCAGACCTTTATGGTTCCGGTCACTGATGAATGGATCGCTGATATAGCCCCCATCCACCGGCCAGCTGAACTGACCGCTGCCCCGAAGCACCGTGTTTTTGGACATGGGCTGCGCCGTGTAAGTGCCGATGCCCACCTGCTCTGTAACCGGTTCGGACAGCACCTCTGACCGGATCACCTTCCGGCTGGCTTCCGCCCCATCCACATACACAATGTCCACAACATTGGATTTCTCTCCCTTGACACCTGGCACCAGGATCTGGGTATCCCCCTTATTGACCGAACTGGTGTTCACCTCAATGGAATCAAAATCAATGAAGCTGGTCAGGGTCATACGCTCCGTATACTGAATGGGCAGAAAGCTGTTTGTCTTGATGACTGTCAGCCGGTCTCCTGCCTGACACTCTCCCTCCTCCAGATCCGGATTCAGCTCTCGCAGCTCCGACTCCGCCATGGAAAACTTTTTTGCCACCTGCACCACGGATTCCCCCTGCTGTACGGTATACTGGGAGCGATACCGCTCACTGGCGGTCAGCTTTTCGATCATCTCCTCCGTGTCCAGCAGGCTATCCTCCAGATACATGCCGCTGCGGAAGGTCACCGCATTCTCATACTGCACATCCGTTGCCCCGGCAGGCGCATTGAAATCTGCCAGCCGCTCCGACAAGGCAAACTCCACCTCCTGATTGGAGGCAACTGCCCCCACGAAAGCGTCGTCCACAAACACACCGCACGCCTGGGTCAGCACTGCGTCCGAACTGGAAAGCATCCGGTCCGCCAGCACGGAGGAAGGCACATAATCACTGGTGTCATTGACGATGGTCAGAGAAAACTTCGGCGTATAGATCAACGGCTCCGCCAGCTCCACATCGGCAATTCGCTTATGCACCTCACTGGCAGCTGCGTCAAATTCCTCCTCAGAGGCGATCACGCCGATCTCCTCACCATTATATTGCACTACCAGCCCATACTGCAAATGGGCTCCGTAGAGTACCACCCCCACCAGAAACGCCAGAGAAGCAACGGGCACCACATAGTGAAAGATGGTGATCATCAACCCGTTCTCGCCCCACAAATAAGTGTGGGCGCTTTTGAGCAGGGCTGCCGCAAAATGCTTCTTCCCCTTGTGGCGGGCTGCCCGCATATTCTGCTGCACCCGGTCTGCATTGCGCATCTGGATCCGCACAGGCTGCATCAGTGCATGCTTCAGCTTCCCCAAGGGAACAACCAGCCCTCTGCACATGTCCAGAATTCCTCTGCCCAGCAGTAAGATGAAGCCGCAAATACCGTACAACAGGTACAGCAGCACACGGACGATCCAGGCACCGCACAATGCTGCTCTGGAAACCAGCCAGACCAATGGGTTCCGCTTTCTGCGCCGCTTGGTTGTATGCATGCTCTGTCCATTCTCAGTGTCACCGTTGGAAACGTCCTTTGCATGGCTGAGACGTTCCTGATCCATCCTAACAGCTCCCTTCTTCTGATCCGGTAGAGTGCCGGATCTTGTCAGCGGTAATTGTTACAAATCAGTTACACTGTAACCATTATACCAACCGGATCAGAAATTGCAATGGCTTTTCGTCCGTTCGCCAAAAAATGCATTAAAATTCGTCTGAATATACAAAATGTAATAATTATTTTTGGCTATAATGCCATGTATAATCCAGCATTTCCGGGGTATATCCCTGGATAGCGGATAAAAACGGCAGTACTGCCCGCTTTGCTCCAGCCAGGTCATGCTCCAGGTAATTGCCGCACTCGATCTCGGAGCAGCCGGGGATCTCCCCATCGTAATCCGCAATGAACTGATAGGTCTCCTGCATCAGCCGGATGGCATCCTGGTGGCTGAGTCCACGGGTCAGCAGATAAAATCCGGTACGGCAGCCCATTGGACCAACGTAGACAACGCCTTGACCATATTCCGAATTACGGGCATAGGTGGCAAACAGATGCTCAATGGTGTGCATCGCCGGAGTAGGCAGATAGACACCTCCGTTGGGCTTGCACATGCGGATATCATAGGTTACAATATCCCCGTCCACCCGGGATATGTACATGCCCACATCAATTTTCCGGTGATCCACTTCAAAACTTGCAATCTTCTTCATTTCGATTCCTCCAATCCAATTGTACCGCCGGTACCAACTGCTGCATATCCCTGCGCCA
>NZ_FR894867.1:0-1075 GCF_000434255.1 Ruminococcus sp. CAG:379
CATCAAGGCAAACAGCCACACCGGCAACGCAAGATGCAGCAGCAAAACGGTGGCATTGGCGATTCGCCAGGGACTTCGTTTCATGGAATCGTCCATAGGAACGCTCCTTTCGGGGGGAGCATATGATCATCTGATTTGTTGGAGGAAATGCTGGTTTTATAGCTATGATTATCTTTGCAAACTGGAAGTTGTGTTTCTGATTATTCAAAATCCACCGTAATGTTTTAAGGTTTCTGCTGCAATTTCAGAACCGACATTCATAGCCTTTTCAATATTATTTTCGAGCATATATGAGCAGACAAATCCGGCGTGATAGCTGTCACCACAACCGGTCGTGTCAATTATGCTTTCAACTTTCACAGCTTGCACTTTGAATTCCTGTCCATTAAAGTATGTAACGCTTCCACGTTCTGCAAGTGACACGTTGAACAGGCAACGGTATTTATTCGATAATTCTTTGAACCTCGGCAGGAGTTCTTCCGAGCCGCTTATCATAAAGAAATCAACATGCGGAGCAAATCGTTCCATATCTGCAAAATCTCTATATACATCAAAATCTACCGCAAGCTTAAAGCCAAGCGTTTCCTTCAGTTCAACTACTTGCGAAAAACACGAAGCCCAGAAATGAACAAAGACTACATCGGATCTTGATAAGATTTTGATTTCATTATCATTCAGTACGATGTTATCGAGAATTTCTCCGTTCCATGAATCATCTTTATAATACCTATCGCCCGATTCTGTAAGGTAAGTCATATTATTTGCAGTCTGATACCTTTCATCAATGCGTATATGGTTTTTATCAATATCAAGCTTTGATATTGAATCCATTATCGCTTCTGCATATTTATCTTTTCCGACAACACCAAGAAGCGTAACATCTATATCCTTAAAGTGCGAGGCATGCGCAGCAAAATTCAATGCTTCTCCTCCCGGTCTGATTATTTCAGTACCGTAAAAAACATCTGCACATATACAAGGAAGTGCAGTCAGCTTAATTTTATTCATGATACCACCTCACAAATTCCGATTTGCAAGGCAGATGCCCCACATTTCGTTTCACACATTATACCAC
>NZ_FR894868.1:0-31475 GCF_000434255.1 Ruminococcus sp. CAG:379
CATTCTTGCCACTGCCCATGCCGGAAGCCTTGCCCAGGCGGAGCGCCGTCCGCAGCTACGTTGTTTGCTGGAGGCGGGCGTGTTCCGATGGGCGGTGCTTCTGGGAGGATGCGGACAGGTTGTCGGCATCCAGCGGCTGCAGCATGATTAAGCTGTTGGGACTGCTGCTGGTGGTGGGTGCCGGTAGTATGCTTGGCTTGCAGAAAGCAAAGCAGCTTCAGAACCAGGCAGCATGGCTGGCAGCACTGGAAGGATTTCTTCGGAGCATGCAGACCGAGATCCGCTATCTGGCACCACCCCTGGAGCAGCTACTTTCCCAATTGTACGCACAGCCTGCATACCAATCACTGACCTTTCTGTCCCGTACAGCAGCCTATCTGGGGCAGATGCCGTTCGGACAGGCATGGAGTCGGGCGGTCAGGGAAGCGTGTCCGCACCGGGAGGCAAAGCAGGTGCTGCTGCAGCTGGGGGGAGAGCTGGGGAATTCGGATATTGATGGGCAGCTTGCAGCCATTGGTCTGGCGGAGGAACGGATACATATGCTGCTGGAGAGTGCCAGACAGCAAAGCCGGGAAAAGGGAAAACTGTGTACAGCCATGGGCACGCTGCTGGGTACGCTGGCGGCGATCTTGCTGGCATAGCGGAGGGACGGAAGATGAACATAGACCTGATTTTTAAAATTGCCGGGATCGGAATCATTGTGGCAGTGCTGAATCTGGTGCTCAAGCGGGCGGAGCGGGAGGAACAGGCTATGCTTACCACCCTTGCGGGGCTGATCGTGGTGTTGATGATGATCGTCAACGAAATCGCCGCTTTGTTCGATACTATCAAAACGGTGTTCGGCCTATGGTGAATACCCTGTTTGCAGTGGCGGCACTGTGCATGACCTCGGTATTGCTGTGCAAGGTGCTGGAGCGCTATGCCAGGGAGCAGGCTGTGATGCTGACCATTGGCACGGCGGCTGGAGTGCTTCTTCTGTTGTTGACTATGCTGGAGCCGCTGTTGACCCAGATCCACCAGTTATTCCAGGTGGCGGGTCTGCCCGATACCTACATTGCAGTGCTGTGGAAGGCGCTTGGCATTTGTTATGTGACCCAGCTTGCCGGGGATGTGTGCCGGGATAGCCGGGAGGAGGCGCTGTGTTCCGTGGTGCATATGGCGGGGAAAATTGCACTGATGGTACAGGCACTGCCTCTGATCCGGGGGCTGATGTCCATGATTTCGGAGGTGCTGGGATGAGAAAAATACTGCTGTTGGCAGTGATGCTTGTGGTATGGTTTCTGCCGGGGATTCCGGTATCGGCGGATACCCAGGAGGAGATTTTGGCGCAAAGTGGTGCGGATTCCATTGCTGTGGACGAGCAGACCAACTCCTTTCTGGAGGATCATGCCATTTCCTTCACCGATCCACAAAGCGTACTGACCCTTTCACCAAAGGAGCTGCTTTGTTCCATGTGGAACACATTCCGTGCCCAGCTGGCAGCACCTCTCCGGCTCTTTTTCACGTTAGGGCTTGTGGTGATTTGCAGCGCATTCACCTCCGGGTTGGGGGATACCATTTCTGACCGGGGCTTGTCCGGGGCATACGGCTTCCTGGTGGTCATGGTTGCGGTTTCCGTACTGCTGACTCCTATGGAGCAGTGCTTTTCCCTGGCGTCGGATACCATGGAATCCGGCAGCCGATTCATGCTGTCCTTTGCGCCGGTGCTGTCCTCCATTCTTGCGGCAGGAGGGGGCGTGGTGTCTGCTTCCGTGTATCAGCTGGCGGTATTCTCCCTGGCGGAACTGGCAGTACAGCTTACCTGCATGTATCTGATGCCCCTGCTGCGGATCCTGCTTGCACTGGGGATCATGGATGCGGTACATCCCGATTTTTCCTTTGGCAGCATCATCCGAGGGGTCAAACGGGTGGCGCAGTGGGGGCTTGGATTGGTCATGGCGTTGTTTGTGGGCTTGCAAACGGTACAGGGTATGGTTTCCGCCTCCGCTGATACAGTTGCCACCAAAGCCACCAAATTCATGCTTTCCAGCTGTGTGCCGGTGGTGGGAGGTGCAGTTTCGGATGCATACACCACCTTGCGTGGCAGCGTGGGGGTTCTGCGCAGCGGTGTGGGAGGCGTTGGGATTCTTGCCCTTGGTGCCATGGTACTGCCCCCCATCCTGTTGTTGGGGCTGTATCGTCTGGCTGTACTGGCGGCAGGCACTCTGGCGGAGCTGGCAGGGGTCCGCTCTCTGAGCAAGCTGCTGCATAGTCTGGAGCAGGTACTGTCCCTGGCGCTGGGCATGCTGTGTACGTTCGTTTTTCTGTTGCTGTTGTCAACAGCCATTGTGATGATTGCCGGCGGAACCGGCGGGTAAAGGAGGAAGTATGGAAACATGCAGACAGGCGGCGCTATGCGCTTGTGCAGTGAGTCTTGCTTACGGGATTCTCTCCCATTTGCTGCCCACAGAGCGATTTGCAAAGCAGCTGCGGCTGATACTGACCCTGCTGTTGTTGATTGCATTGATCCAGCCCTTTTTGCACCAGGATGTTTCTTTGCCTGCCTTGGCGATCCAGGAGGATTCACAGTCGGCATATACACAGCAGTATACCCAGGCACTGACCCGGCAGACAGAGGCACATCTGGCGGATGCCCTGCTGGAGCAGTTGGAGGCAGCCGGGGTAGCCTGTCAAAAAGTACAGGTAGAAATACATATTGATCAGCAGGGCGGCATAGATATTAGGGAAGTCCGATTGCAGTGCGCAGACTTTCAGGCTGCCGTGACCCAACTGCACCGAACCCTTGGAGCAGATATAACGATAACAGAGGTGGACGTATGGTAGCATGGCTTGAAAGATGCAAGGCATTGTGGAAGCGAACCGGGCGAACGACCTGGATCGTGCTGATGGGAGTGGCAGGCATGCTGCTGATCTTTCTCTCCGGCATAGGCGGGGACAAAGCAGAGGAAATATCCCAGGAGCCGATGCAGACCGGCAGTCAGCAAACAGAGGATGCTTACCGGATGGCAGCGGAACAGGAACTGACAGAACTGCTGGGACAGATCCGTGGCGTGGGCAGGGTGCATGTCATGCTGCGGATCTCCGGCAGTGAGACCCAGGTCTATGCCACAGAGCAGAAAACCGAAACGGACGGCAGCCGCACCAGCCGGGAGTCCAAGCATGTACTGATTGGCAGTGGCAATGCCCAGTCTGCATTGGTGGAGCAGATCCAGGCGCCCCGGATCATCGGGGCAGTGGTGGTTTGCGAGGGAGGTGACAGCATTCAAGTCAAGGAGCAGATCTATCAGGCGGTTTCAGTGGCGTGCAGCATCTCCACTGCGCAGATTTATGTAGCAGCCATGAAATCCTAGGATACCATACCGGATACGATTCCGGATCTAGAAAGGAGCACTTCTTATGAAAAAACCAAACCTGATCATCGGGAAGAAGCAGATCATTCTTTCCTGTCTGACATTGATGCTTGCCATTGCAGTGTATGTGAATTATGTGCTGAGTGACCAGAGTCTGGCTGATCCCTCCGTCAGCACCAATGCGCCGGTGGTGGGACAGCAGGCAGAGGCGCAAAGCGGCAATTATGGGGACACCCAGTTTGTCAATGGCAGCAGCACCGCCGATTACTTTGCACAGGCACGACTGGAAAAGCAGACCAGCCGGGATAATGCGGTACAGACCTTGCAGAGCATTATGGGGGGCGGCGATTTGTCCGAGGATGAGATGGTGACAAATGCTATCAATGCAGTGGAGCTGTCCAAGCTGGTGGAGAGTGAGGGAAACATCGAATCCCTCATCAAGGCTCAGGGCTTTAACGAGTGTGTGGTATATCTGGACGGCACCAGCGCAAAGGTAGTTGTGCAGACCGATGGCATGGAAGCAGCCCAGGCAGCAGCCATCAAGGACATTATTTTGGGGGAGGTTTCGGTTCCCGCAGAAAATATCAGAATTTTTGAGGTAAAGTAGTTGTTTCTTCCGAACTTTTTTGGTATAATATAAATTAGGAATGTATATTCGCAGGAGAAGGCGATGCAAACCGGTTTCTCCTGCTCTATCTTTCAGTGATGGAGGTCATAAAATGGAACAGGAAACCAAAACAAACGTAGGGGATCTGCGGATCTCCGAGGCAGTGATTGTGAAAATGGCGAATTATGCAATTGCAGAGGTTGCCGGTGTGGACAGTCTTGCTGTCAGAAAGTCTGTTTTTAAGAAAAAGGCAGCTCCCATTCAGGTGCATTTGATGGGGGATGTGGTGGAGATCACTGCATACATTATTGTAAAATACGGTTGCCGTGCAACCACCGTTGCAGAACAGGTGCAGCAGACCGTCAAGGATCAGGTGCAGACCATGACGGGGATCGCAGTGTCCAAGGTCAATGTTGTTGTGGCAGGCATTGCTTTTGAGAAAAAATAACTGCCCCGGACGTTGAAATTGGAGGATATCTATGAGCAGTATGACCAGACGTGAAGTGCGTGACTGTGCATTCAAACTGATTTTTGAAAAGCTTTTGCGGGATGATCCCATTGAGGAACTGTATGCCATTGCAGACGAAGTGGATGAAATCACCGTAAACGATCAGGTGCGGGAGCTTGTGGAAGGCACCCTGGACAAAACTGAGGAGCTTGACCGGATTATTTCCGAATATAGCTCCAAACGAGGGCTGTCCCGGATCGCAAAGATCAACATTGCGGTGCTGCGCATTGCCCTGTATGAGATCCTGTATGATGAAAAGACACCGATGAATGCGGCAATCAATGAGGCAGTGCAGCTGTCTCAGACTTATGCCCAGCAGGAGGATGTGTCCTTTGTCAACGGTGTGCTGGGGGCATATGCCCGGGCGCACAGCAGCGAAGAAGGCTGAGATGGCACGGTTCCTGGGTATCGATACCAGTAATTACACCACCTCTGCTGCCTTGTATGACACGGAACAGTGCCGGATCTACCAGGCAAAGCGCCTGCTGCCGGTGAATCCCGGAGAAGCAGGACTGCGCCAGAGTGATGCAGTGTTTCATCATACCCGGCAGCTACCCCAGATTATGGACGAGCTGTTTTCCCAGACACCGCCGAAATTTGATGCCATTGGCGTATCTGCCCGGCCTCGCAGCGGGGAGGAGTCCTATATGCCTTGTTTTCTCTGCGGAGAAGGGGTTGGTTCCATATTGGCTGGCACCCATCGGGTGCCCCTGTATCGAACCTCTCACCAGATCGGGCATATTCTGGCAGCACTGTATTCGGCGGATGCGATGCATCTGCTGCAAGCACCCTTTCTTGCCTTCCATGTCAGCGGCGGCACCACGGACTGCGTGTTGTGTACGCCGGATCCGGCGCAGTGCCTTCGCATAGAACCGGTTTCCACCAGCCTGGATCTGAAAGCGGGACAAGCTGTGGATCGGGTGGGGCTGATGCTGGGTCTGCAGTTTCCCTGCGGACCGACTCTGGAGCAGTTGGCAATGCAGTGTGACCGCCTGCCCACGCATCCCCGTCCGGTGATGAAAGGACTGAACTGCTGTCTGTCCGGTTTGCAGAATCAATGTCAGCATTTGCTGGATCAGGGAACACCTGCGCCCCAAATCGCTCTGTATTGTCTGATGGCAATTGCCGAAACCGTGTATGCCATGACAAAGGCCGCCTTTGGAGTATACGGACAGCTGCCGGTGGTGTATGCAGGCGGTGTTATGTCCAATCAGCTGATCCGCCGGGAGATCTGTCGGCATGGAACAGCATATTTTGCTGCGCCGGCATTCTCCTGTGACAATGCAGCCGGTGTTGCTGTGTATGCGGCTCTGTCAGCAGAAGAAGGGAAACAGCCATGATTATGTTTACGGTTTCGGAGCTGAACCGATATATTGCATTTCAGCTCAAAGGGGATGCCCGGCTGCAGGGAATCCTGCTTCGGGGAGAGATCTCCAACTTCACCTGCTATCGGAAATCCGGTCACTGTTATTTCACCTTAAAGGATGCGGATTCCGCAGTGAAAGCGGTGATGTTCGCCAGCTATGCGTCCAAGCTGCGCTTTGATCCCCGGGACGGCATGCGAGTGATCGCCGTTGGCTCCGTGGGGGTGTTTGAGCGGGATGGCGCTTATCAGGTTTATGTAAACGATTTGCAGCCGGATGGGGTTGGTGCCAATTACGTTGCGTTTTTACAGCTGAAGGAAAAGCTGTCCGGACTTGGATACTTTGATGAAGCGGCAAAGCAGCCCCTTCCGGCGCTGCCAAAGAAAATCGGTGTCATTACCTCTCCGGAGGGTGCCGCATTGCAGGACATTTTGCATATTATCGGGCGGCGATGCCCCATTGCAGAGGTGGTGGTGTATCCTGCCATGGTGCAGGGAGAACAGGCACCCGGAACCCTTGCTGCCGCTGTGCAGCAAGCATCCCAAAGCGATTGCGACGTACTGATCCTGGGCAGGGGCGGCGGTTCTGCGGAGGATTTACAGGCGTTCAATACGGAAGCTGTTGCAAGGGCAATTCACGATTGTCCCATTCCCCTCATCAGTGCAGTGGGGCATGAAACCGATTACACCATTGCGGATCTGACGGCAGATATGCGTGCGCCCACTCCCTCTGCTGCTGCCGAGCTTGCAGTGCCCACCATGGAGCAGCTGCGTAATGGGTTGGATGCTTTGAATCATCGGCTGGCAGACGGCATGGAGCATCGGCTCAGCCAGGCGGAACGCAGCTTACAGGCACTCAGACAGCGCTTAGCGGCATGCTCCGTAGAGGGACGGCTGAATTTGTGGCAGGAACGGCTGGAACAGATGCAAAACCGGCTGAATCAAAGCGCCGCAAACGGCATTGCCCGCAGGGAGGCACAGCTGATGCAGCAGCTTGCACGACTGGATTCCTTGAGTCCGGTGAAGGTGCTTACCCGGGGCTATGCCCTGGTTTATCATGAAAACAAGCTGATTACCAGTGTGCAGCAGGCTGTACCCGGGGATGAGCTTCATATCCGCCTGGGGGACGGGGAGATCCAAGCCGTCGTGCAGGTTCATACAGGAGAGTCATATGGAATTTGAAAAGAATATGCAGCGTTTGTCGGAAATTGTATCCAGGCTGGAGCAGGGTGATCTGACTCTGGAGGAGTCGGTTGCATTGTACGAAGAGGGCGTGAAGCTCAGTGCCGCATGCAGTCAGGCTCTGGAACAGGCAAAGCTGAAGGTAACCATTCAACAGGAGGGCAAAACGTCATGAATAAAACAAATCTGCGTCAGATGGAAGCGGATATAGAATGGATCGAACGGGAATTGCAGCATTGCTGCCGTACCAAGCCGGAAACCAATCCACAGGCCAAGGTGCTGGAGGCAATGCGGTATTCTCTGGAGGCAGGCGGCAAGCGGATTCGTCCCTTGCTGGTGCTGGCTTTTTGCCGTGCCTGCGGCGGAGATGTGCAGAAAGCGCTGAAACCGGCTCTTGCCATTGAGATGATACATACCTATTCGCTGATCCACGATGATCTGCCGGCCATGGATGACGATGACTACCGCCGGGGCAGGCTTTCCTGCCATAAAGCATTTGATGAAGCCACTGCCATTCTGGCTGGGGATGCGCTGAACGTGCTGCCCTTTGAACTGCTTTCCACGGATACCACATTGCCGGCGGAAACGCGTGTGTCCCTGATTGCTGAGCTGGCAAACGCAGCCGGTGCAGAGGGCATGATCGGCGGGCAGGTGATCGACATTGCCAACGAGACTCGCACGGATGTGGATCAGAACAACCTGGTGAACATGTATGCGCACAAGACCGGCGCACTGATCCGGGTTGCATGCACCATGGGTTGTATGGTAGCCGGGGCAAATGACAAAATGCTGACTGCTGCTACGGAATACGCACAGCGGCTGGGGCTTGCGTTTCAGATCGTGGATGATATTCTGGATGTGACCGGTACGCCGGAGCTGCTGGGCAAGCCTATNCGGAGCTCCTGGGCAAGCCTATCGGCAGCGATGCAGCCCACCACAAGACTACATTTGTGACCCTGTTGGGGCTGGAAGGTGCCAAGGCGGAAGCATCCCGTTTGACGGAGGAGGCGCTGCGGCTGCTGGAGGATATTCCGGAGCACCAGTTCCTGACAGAGCTGACAGAAGCGCTGCTTAACCGCAATTACTGATAAAGGAGTACGGATTTTTTCCGGAAAATACATGAAGTATAATGCTGTTCTTTGCGCAGGGATTCTGGGATGGGGCGTTGCGCAGATTCTCAAATTCCTGCTGTATGCAATTGCAAACCATGCTGCCCGGCTGGAGCGGCTGGTGGGTTCCGGGGGCATGCCCAGTTCCCATTCCGGCATGGTCTGTGCTGCACTGGTGGCAACCGGGCGCGTCTGCGGCGTGGACGCACCCTTGTTTGGGGTGATGTTTCTGTTTGCCTGTATCGTCATGTATGATGCCATGAACGTGCGGCAGGCTGCCGGTTTGCATGCAAAAATTTTGAATGATCTCAAGCGACGCTTTGCCGATCCGCAGAAATCGGATTGTCCGGACAAGGAACTCAAGGAGTTTCTGGGGCATACCCCGTTGGAGGTGTTCTGTGGGGCATTGCTTGGCATCGCACTCGGCTTTGTGGTTCCCGTATAGGAATAACGGAAAGCTGAATAGAGGAATCCGAAAGGGGCGTTCGCTTATCAATGGATAAGCTGAAAAAGATGGAATCAAAAAAAATTATGGAGGCGCAGGAGCCGGTGCATCTGGCGGATCTGCATCTGCCGGAGGATCTGCGGGACTTGAGTTATACCCAGTGCAGACAGCTTTGCCGTGAGATCCGCACCACTCTGGTCAATACAGTTTCCAAGACCGGGGGACACCTGGCATCCAATCTGGGCGTGGTGGAACTGACCATGGCGCTGCATCGCTGCTTTCACTCTCCGGAGGACAAGATCGTCTGGGACGTGGGGCATCAGAGCTATACCCATAAGCTGTTGACCGGGAGATTGGATCGTTTTCCCACCCTGCGGCAGGAAAACGGCATCTCCGGCTTTCCAAAGCCTTCCGAATCTGAGCATGATGCCTTTGTCAGCGGTCATAGCTCTACCTCCATTTCTGTAGCCTGTGGTATGGCTGCGTCCATGCGGCTGAATCAGCAGGATCACTACGCAGTGGCGGTCATCGGAGATGGTGCCATGACCGGCGGTATGGTTTATGAAGGATTGAATAACGGCGGGAAGGTGCCGGATAATCTGATCGTGATCCTGAACGACAATCATATGTCCATTTCCAAAAACGTGGGGGCGTTGGCAAAATATCTTGCCTCCATCCGGGGCAAGGAGGGCTACGTCAAGACCAAGTGGGCGGTGGAGCGCACATTGGACAAGACACCGGTTCTGGGAAAGCCCCTGGCAAAGGTGCTGAAAACCTCCAAGGACACCCTGCGCAATACCCTGTATCACCAGTCCACGCTGTTTGACAACCTGGGCTTTGTATACCTTGGCCCGGTGAACGGGCACAACCTGGAGGAACTGGAGGAGGTGCTTCAGGTCGCAAAAAGCTATCACCGTCCAGTGCTGGTGCATGTAAACACGGTGAAGGGCAAGGGTTACATGCCGGCGGAAAAGAATCCGGGAGAGTATCACGGCATCTCCAAGTTTGATGTCATGACCGGAAATCCGGAGGTTTCGGTGGATACCTGCTTTTCCACTGTGTTCGGGCAGGAACTCGCCCGGCTGGGCAGGGAGGATCAGCGCATCTGCGCCATTACCGCTGCCATGAAATACGGCACCGGGCTTCAGTTTTTCGCTTCGGAATGCCGGGATCGGTTCTTTGATGTGGGCATTGCAGAGCAGCATGCGGTGACATTTGCCGCCTCCCTTGCATCCATGGGGCATCTTCCAGTATTTGCTGTGTACTCCTCTTTTTTACAGCGCGCCTATGACCAGCTGCTTCACGATGTCGCCATCAGCAATCTGCATGTGGTGTTGGGCATTGACCGTGCCGGCATCATCGGGGAGGACGGGGAGACCCATCAGGGTCTGTTTGATGTTTCACTGGTATCCTCCATCCCCAATTCTACGATCTATTCGCCTCTTTGCTATGAGGAACTGTGTACATGTCTGAAAAAGGCGCTGTATGAGGACAAGGGACTTGTCTGTATCCGGTATCCTCGTGGTGTGGATCAGTCCGAGCCTGCCTTCCGTGAACCTTCTCTCACCCTGTCCCACTATCGAAAGGGTGGCAGGATTCTGCTGGTGACTTATGGTCGGATCTTTAACGAGATGGTTCGTGCCCAGGTTACCCTTGCGGCAGAAGGGATCTGCTGTGATATGCTGCGATTGACCCGGATTTTCCCGCTTTTGCCCCAGGCTGTTGCGGCAATGCAGGAATACGATCAGGTGATCTTTTTTGAGGAAGGGGTCAAAACCGGCGGCATTGCTTCCCAGGTGGGGGATGCATTGCTGGAATCCGGCTTTAGAGGACGATATTCCTCTGTTGCGGTACAGGGCTTTGTGAAACAGGCGTCTGTTGCCGGTAGTCTGGAGCATGCAGGATTGTCCGCCTCAAAAATGTCGGATTATGTAAAAGGAGCGGTTCATGGGCATGCGACTTGACAGCCGCCTTGTGACCCTTGGGCTGGCTTCCAGCCGTGCCAGAGCCAAGGAACTGATCTGCGGCGGACAGATCACGGTAAACGGCATGCCTGTAAGGAAAGTCTCTGCTGAAGTATTCGATTCAGATGAGATTCTCTGTGCCGGCGGTCAGCTGCCTTTTGTGGGCAGGGGCGGCTTGAAGCTTGCTCACGGGGTGGAACAGTTCCATATATCCCTGACCGGATTGACCTGCCTGGATATTGGCGCATCTACCGGTGGCTTTACGGACTGCATGCTGCAAAAGGGAGCGGCAAGGGTGTATGCCCTGGACGTGGGGCACGATCAGCTTGCTCAGAAGCTCCGGCAGGATCTCCGGGTGGTGAACCTGGAGGGGGTGAACATCCGGGATGTGCGTCCGGAGGAGTTTCCGTCCTTTGATTTTATTGGTACGGATGTTTCCTTCCTGTCCCTTGGGTATGTATTTCCGACAGCGACCCGGCTTCTGAAGGAGGGTGGATCCATGATCGCCCTCATTAAGCCGCAGTTTGAAGCAGGTCCCAAGGCACTCAATAAGCATGGGGTGGTCAAGCAGCCCAAGGATCATTTACGCAGCATCGAATCAGTGCTTGCATCGGCACAGCAGCGTCATTTCTCCATACAAGGGCTGATCCCGTCTCCGATCCGGGGCGGCAGCGGCAACCGGGAATATCTGCTGTATCTGAAAAAGGGCGGGATATCCCGGATGCCGGATGTGGCGGCGGTGGTCAGATGTGCCTTTGAGGCAGAATGAGGTAACGTATGAAAGTCGTAATCTATCCGAATTTCCGAAAGCAGTATGCGCCGGAGGTGACACGGGCGGTCTGTCAGGCTCTGCATCAGATGGGGCTGGAGATCGGCGTGGATCAGATCCACCGGAATGCTCTTGGGGATATTTCTTACATTGACTTTGGAGATCTGTGTGAGATGGCAGAGCAGGCGGAATTTGCGATTGCCATCGGCGGCGATGGAACTATATTAAAATGTGCCAGAAAGCTGATGCGTTCTGACGTGAAGCTGCTGGGGATCAACACCGGCAGACTGGGCTTTATGGCAGCCCTGGAATCGGATGAGCTGGATCAGCTGCCCCGGCTGCTGACCGGGGAGTACCGGGTCAGTCAGCGGATGATGCTTCGGGCTGCCCTTTGGCGGGAAGGGAAGGAGATCGGCGTATATACTGCGCTCAATGACGTATATGCTTCCCGGTACGGAGGCAGGATGTCGGACTTTTCCGTGTATGCGGACGATTCCCTCATCGGCAGGTACCGGGCGGACGGAGTTGTATTCAGTACACCCACCGGTTCCACTGCATATTCCCTGTCCGCAGGGGGACCCATCATTGAGCCGGATCTGTCCTGCATTGAAATGACACTGATCTGTCCTCATTCGCTTTTTGCCCGGCCGGTATTGTTTTCGGCGGATCGACGGATCACTCTTGTGCCGGAGCATTACAAGACCGCTACACTGAGCCTGAGTGCAGATGGCAATGAGTCGGTGGAAATGCAGTCGGAGGATCGGGTGGTGCTTACTCGTTCCAGCCACACAGTTTCTCTGGTTGAAATGACGGACAGTCACTTTTTTGATTCACTGAACGGCAAGATGATGCACGCTTTGAAGGAATAATGCGAGGGAAGTCATGAAAAACAGACGACAGGAAAAAATTCTGGAGCTGATTGCTGCGGCGGATGTGGATACCCAGGAGGCTTTGCAGAAAATGCTCATCAACTGTGGCTTTCCGGTGACCCAGGCAACCATATCCAGGGACATCCGGGAACTGAAACTGATGAAGACAAGCGCTCCCAACGGAGGATACCGCTATGTGACGCCGGACAGCAGTACCGCAAGACGAAGCCTACTGACGGATACAGTGATCGGCGTGGATTATGCCATGAACACAGTGGTGATCAAATGCCACACCGGCATGGCTCAGGCAGCATGTGCCGCACTGGACATGATGCAGCATGCAGACATTGTGGGAACCCTTGCCGGGGATGATACGATTTTTGTTCTCACCCGTACAGAGCAGAATGCGGCTGATCTGACAGAAGCATTAAAATCTATGATTTGGGGGTAATGGGATGCTCAAGGAGCTGTATATTGAGAATCTGGCAGTGATCGCCCGTGCCGCCATTCCTTTTGATACCAAGCTGAATGTGTTTACTGGTGAAACCGGCGCCGGGAAATCCATTCTGATTCACGGGATCAATGCGGTACTTGGCCAGCGTGTCACCAAGGAGCTTGTCCGGACTGGCTGCGACCGGGCAGTCATCACTGCTCTGTTTACGGATCTGTCGGATGCTACCCGTCAGGTGCTGGATGACCTGGGGATCTCCTATGAAGAGGATGGAATTACCTTGACCAGAGAAATTCTGGCGGACGGGGGGAGCGTAGCACGGATCAATCAGCGAACCGCTACGGTATCCGCACTCCGGGAGATCGGCAGTACGCTGATTACCATTCACGGGCAGCACGACAACCAGATTCTTTTAGAACCGGAGCGGCATTTGCACATTCTGGACGCTTTTGGCGGTGACACAAGCAAGCTTGCAGATTATCAGGACAGCTTCCGGGAGCTGCAATCCCTGGCACGGCGCCTGGGTACCCTGCGGAAAGCGGAGCAGAACCAGGAGCAGCGGATGCAGTACCTGCGCACTTTGGTGCGGGATGTCGGGGCTTTGGAGCTTGCTTCCGGGGAGGATGCGGAACTGGAGGCGGAATATCAGGTTCTGCTCCACGGCAAGCAGATTGCCCAGAGCATGCAGAATGCCCTTGCGCTGCTCAATGAGCCGGAGGCGGGGCTGGAGCAGCTTCAGACAGCGGAGGAGCAGCTTCAGGATGGAGCTGTCTTGTATCCGGCAATGGGTACCCTGGCTGAACGGATGACCGCAGTGCGCATTGAAACAGAGGATATTGCCTCCGAGCTTTCGGACCTGTTGGATGGGCTGGATCTGGATGGTGCCCGTTTTGCACAGGTCAGCGCCCGGCGGGATGCCATTGCAGCGCTCAAGCGTCGGTATCAGTGCGATGCAGAGGAGCTTCTTCAAAAATATGAGGCGGCAGTGCAGGAATTGCAGAGCTATTCCAGTGCTTCAGAGGAGATACGGGGACTGACGGAGCAAAAGTCCGCATTGCTCCAGGTCGTCACGGAAAAGGCGAAGGCGCTTTCCAATTACCGGGCGACCCTGGCAAAGCAGTTTGTGCAGCGTGTGGGGCAGGAGCTTGCGTTTCTGGACATGCCCCAGGTACAGCTGGCAGTACAGTTTACGCCGGGTAAGCTGACCATGCATGGCATGGAAACTGCGGAGTTTTTGATCTCCGCCAATGCGGGAGAACCCCCGAAGCCCATTGCCAAGATCGCATCCGGAGGCGAGCTGTCCCGGATGATGCTGGCACTGAAGGCAGTGGTAGGAGATCGGGACGAGATCCCCACCATGATTTTTGATGAGATCGATACCGGCGTCAGCGGCAGGGCGGCACAGAAGATCGGTATTAAGCTGCGGCAGATCGGCAGCATGCGGCAGGTGCTTTGTGTGACCCATCTGTCCCAGATCGCAGTCATGGCGGAGCATCATTTGCTGATTGAAAAGCGTACAGTGCAGAACCGGACGGAAACCTCGGTTACAGTGCTGGACTTTGCCGGACGTGTGCGGGAAATCGCACGGATCATGGGCGGCGAGAATCCCAGCAGGTTGATGCTGGAAACAGCAGAGGCAGAGCTGCGCTCCGCAATGCAGAAGCCGTAGTTGATGTACTACAGCATTGTGATAAGGCATTGCCCAGACGGCAGTGAACCATTGTTGGACAGTTGGAGGCTAAAATGTTAGGCGTATACATGGCGTTGCTGGAGACGAAGGAAGACCGGGAACGGTTTGACAAGCTCTACCGCCAACACCGGGAACAGTTGTTTCGGATTGCATTGAGCGTGATGAAGGATATTTGTTCAGCGGAGGATGTTGTTTCTGAAGTTTTCATGATCATTGCAAAAAACTTTTCAGCACTCCGGAAAAAAACAGACCGGGAGCTGTTTGGATATATTGCGATCATCACCCGGAATCGTGCAATCGATATATATCGGCGGCAAAAAAGTGAAGCAGAAACCGTTACCTTTGATGAGGCATACAGCCAAACAGAACTTATGCAGAATGCACCTACCGGAGAAACGGATGAAGCGGTGAAGCTGATTCTGCGGCTTTCTGAAGAACATCGGGATATTCTGATACTGAAGTATTACTACGGTTTTTCTGTACATGAGGTTGCGGACATGCTGAAACTGCCCTATGATACGGTCAAATCCCGGATGAAACGTGCCAAAAAGCTGTTGAAGGATGAATTGAACAAAGCGGCAAAAAAAGCCTGAGAAGAATCCAAGCTGGAGCTTCTCAGGCTTTTTGTGATGTTGTCTTTATGCTTCTCCACGGTAGGTGAGGGCACGCATTGCGTTCAGAATGGCGAGAACGGATACGCCCACGTCAGCAAATACAGCTTCCCACATGTTGGATAAGCCAACGGCTGCAAGAATCAGAACCAGCGCCTTCACCCCAAGCGCAAAGATGATATTTTGCCGGACGATTTGCGTGGTGCGCCGTGCAATGCGAATGGCAACCGGGATCTTGGAGGGCTGATCGTCCATCAGCACCACATCCGCCGCTTCAATGGCTGCATCCGTTCCCATGGCACCCATGGCGATGCCAAGATCCGCCCGGGTCAGAACAGGCGCATCGTTGATGCCGTCCCCCACAAACAACAGATTCCGCTTCGGACGCTTCTGACGGAGCAGTTCCTCCATCCGATCCACCTTATCCGATGGCAGCAGCTGTGTGTAAACCTCATCCATGCCAAGCCGCTTTGCAGTCTGGGTGCCGATTTCCTTAGCGTCTCCGGTAAGCATGACGGTTTTGGAGATGCCCAGTTCCCGTAACTGCTTGATGGCTTCTGCCGCATCCGGTTTGACCTCGTCAGAGATTACCAGATGTCCCGCATAGATCCCGTCAATGGCGAGATGCACAGTGGTGCCCACATGGTGGCAGGGGTGCCAGCCGATGCCTTGCTGCTCCATCAACTTGTCGTTGCCGGCATATACTTGCTTGCCGTCAATGACTGCGTGAATGCCGTGACCGGAGATTTCCTCCACGTTTTCGATCCGGGAACGATCGATCACAACGCCGTATGCTTCCCGAATGGATTTTGCAATGGGGTGGTCAGAGTAACATTCTGCGTAAGCCGCATACTCCAGAAGCTGACTTTGGGAAATCTGATCCGGATGAATGGCAGTTACGTTGAACACGCCCCGGGTCAGGGTGCCTGTCTTATCAAATACTACGATATCTGCTGCCGCCAGAGCTTCCAGGTAATTGCCGCCCTTGACCAGGATCCCCTGTCGGGATGCACCGCCAATACCGCCGAAAAAGCTCAGCGGAACGGAAATAATCAGCGCGCAGGGGCAGGATACTACAAGGAAGATCAGTGCCCGGTGCAGCCAGTTGACCCAGTCACCGCCGGTTACAAAAGGGGGGATCAAAGCCAGCAGCAGCGCTGCGATCACCACGCAGGGAGTATAATATTTGGAGAATTTTGTAATGAAATTCTCGGAGGCTGCTTTTTTGCTGCTTGCATTTTCCACCAGCTGCAGGATCTTGGATACGGTGGATTCTCCAAATGCGTGAGTCACTCGAATTCGCAACAAACCACTTTCATTGATGCAGCCGCTGATAACATCATCACCAACCGTTACGCTTCGGGGAACAGATTCACCAGTCAGTGCAGCGGTGTCCAGTGTGGAGCAGCCCTCCAGCACGACCCCATCCAGAGGAACTCGTTCGCCGGGCTTGACCACAATGGTGTCTCCGATGGCAACCTGATCCGGATCCACTTTTTTCAGTTCGCCGTTCTGCTCCAGATTTGCATAGTCCGGTCGGATGTCCATCAGAGACGCAATGGATTTCCGGGATTTGCCCACCGCATAGCTTTCAAACAGCTCACCGATCCGGTTGAACAGCATAACTACCACCGCTTCCGGATACTGCTGGGTACCGATGGCGCCTACGGTGGCAAGCATCATCAAGAAGTTTTCGTCAAAAATCTGGCCGTGGGCAATGTTCCGCAGTGCTTTTAAGATCACGTCCCAACCGATCAGGAAGTATGGCACAAGGAATACTACAAGACGGAGCCAACCAGTTACGGGCAGCAACTCTGCCACCAAAAACAGCACTGCGGTGATCAGGATGCGGTATAGAATACGCTTTTGCTTCCGGGTCATAAAACCCCCTCCTACATGATGATTTCGCAGTCAGGTTCAATTTTGTGACAGGTCTTGACCACCTGCTTCATGATCCTATTGAAGGATGCATCATCCGCAGTGATGGTCATCTTTTGCAGCAGGAAATTTACCTCTGCGTCTGTAACACCGTCGATTTTCAGAATAGCGTCCTGCATTTTTGCTGCGCAGTTTGCGCAATCCAGATCTTCCAGCTGAAATACCTTTTTCATCGTGATATCCTCCTACTCACAAATGTGTTCCATGCCCTGGGCAATGATTTTAGTCACATGCTCATCGGACAGGGAATAGAATGCGTTTTTGCCTTCCTTGCGGAATTTTACAAGCTTGTTGGCTTTGAGTACACGAAGCTGATGGGAAACGGCGGTCTGAGTTACGCCCAGAAGCTGCGCAATGTCGCATACGCACATTTCGCACTCGAACAATGCGTACAGGATTTTGATCCGGGTGGTGTCCCCGAAGACCTTGAACAGCTCTGCCAGGTCGTATAGGATCTCATCGTCCGGCATATCCTGGTACACCTTATTCACAGTATCCTGGTGTACGCACAGGAACTCGTTGTGTTCATCCTTCATGTCCATGCCATCACATCCTCTCATATGTTTATCTGTTCATATGATAACACATCAACAACCTTTTGTCAAGAGGTTGGGTGTAAAAAATTCTGGATCCAGTGGTGCAAATGCATGCAAATTCCACAATGTATGATAGCCAATCGAAGGGGAAGCAATACAAAAACAGCGTCCTTGATCCGTGAATCAAGGGCGCTGTTTATTCTATGCAGGAAACTTGTAAAGGGATCAGAAGTCCACTTCTGTATCGTAGTAGCAGCATTTCAGCAGCTGTTCCATTTCCTCCTGGCTGGGCTGACGAGGATTGGAGCCGGTGCAGGCATCACCGATGGCATTCTTTGCGATCTCCGGCAGACGAGCCAGGAACACATCCTCCGGCACGAAGCCTTGCTCAGTGGGATAGCTGTCTTTACCGTAATGAGCGATACAGTGGGGGATGTTCAATGCATCATTCATACCACGCAGATAAGCGATCAGAAGATGAATCTTCTCCTGCTGGGTCTCACCGCCCAGCTGCATGAAGTCAGCAATCTGTGCATAGCGCTCTGCTGCTGCGGGAACCTTTGCGTTATACGCAATGACCTTGGGCAGATACATGGCATTTGCCGCACCGTGAATGATATGTGCACCGTAGTCAGCAAAAGCAGCACCGGTCTTGTGTGCCATGGAATGTACAATACCCAGCAATGCGTTGGAGAATGCCATACCAGCTAGGCACTGTGCATTGTGCATGCTGTCCCGCTTTGCCATATTTCCATTGTAGGATTCTACCAGATCATGCTGGATCATCTTAATGGCATGTAGTGCAAGGGGGTCTGTGAAATCGCAGTGTGCAGTGGAAACATATGCCTCAATGGCGTGGGTCATTGCATCCATACCTGTGTGGGCAACCAGTTTTTTGGGCATGGTCTCTGCCAGATCCGGATCAACGATTGCTACATCCGGGGTGATCTCGAAATCGGCGATGGGGTACTTGATACCCTTTGCGTAATCTGTGATGATAGAGAAAGCAGTTACTTCTGTTGCAGTGCCGGAGGTAGAAGAAATCGCACAGAAGTGTGCCTTCTTCCGGAGCTTCGGGATGCCGAATACCTTACACATTTCCTCAAAGGTGATATCCGGGTACTCATATTTGATCCACATAGCCTTTGCCGCATCGATGGGGGAACCGCCGCCCATTGCGATGATCCAGTCCGGCTGGAATTGCTCCATGGCTGCTGCGCCCTTCATAACGGTTTCAACGGAGGGATCCGGCTCGATGCCTTCAAAGAGCTGAACTTCCATACCGGCTTCCTTTAGATAAGCCACCGCCTTGTCCAGGAAACCAAAACGTTTCATGCTGCCGCCGCCTACACAGATCATAGCCTTTTTGCCTTCAAAGGTCTTGAGGGCTTCCAGTGCGCCCTTGCCATGATACAAATCTCTCGGTAGTGTAAATCTAGCCATGATGAAAACCTCCTGTTTTAGGTGCTGCTTATTTTAAAAAAACAGCACGATAATTTGTATGAGTTGTGCAAATTTCTTTGCTGTCTGTATTATAGCAAATCCCAGAGCAAAAGGGAAATATAAAACCGGAATATCAGTATTGCATGACTGATATAAGTGTTCCTGGATAAATGGGCATAATTGGGCATGCTGCCTCCCATATGACGCCATAGAACCGCATAGAGTAAGACTGTGCAACAAAGTCTGTATGCCGGTCAGGACATACAGGCTGGGATTCCCAGAGAAGATGCATAGCTGGTATGCAGGGGAGTATATAGCCGATGCGCAGGATCAATCGTAGGTTTTAAATGCCACCTCATTTTTCGCAGCAAACAATTGGTCAATGAACTGCCGGTCGATGGGCCGGAACTGATACCCCTGAGGATAGATCAGCAGATCCTTGTGTAAATTTCGTTCCGCCCTGCAGGCGCGCTGGATCAGAGCATACCGGTTCAGCAGGGTATCCGGTACAGGAGATACCCACATAAAGGTGCTGGGAATCCGGTTCAGCAGTTCAAACTGGTTTGCTCGTTCATACAGATAGATCTTGCTGTGAATATTTCTGCCATCCCCATACCCGGAGCGATGGGCTTCTGTAAGATAGGGCACTTGCAGATCCCCGTGTACAATTTCAGTGTAATGCTCCAGATCCTCTGCACTGATCTGGGGACGATCCGCCAGAGGATGCTCCTTGGACAGCAGCAGCAGATAGGCAAATTCCCAGATAGGCTCAAAGGCAAGCTGTTTTTCCCGGAGATAGTCCATGAAATATGGCTCGAAGGCAACCTGATATCGAATAATTCCCAGGTCGCTTTGCCCGTCCAGCACATGCTGAATGGTTTGCATGGAATTGGTCTCCACCACGTTCAGCATGACTCGCTTGCCGGGATCCAGTTGTGCGGCAAACTCCGTAAACCCATGTGCAATATAGCTGCCCCGGGGGATGGAGATCCGAAAACTCTGTACAGCTCCATCACTCATTTCACTGATCTTGCTCATCTTGTCCAGCTCCAGCATAATGCTGTGGGCATATTTGAGAAATTCCCGTCCCTGGTCTGTTGGAATCACGCCCTTGGAGCTGCGGACAAAAATGGGAAAGCCCAGGGTTTCCTCCAGTTCCCGGATGGCTTTGCTTAGGTTCGGCTGCGCCATATAGAGATTTTCTGCCGCTTTGGTGATGGAACGGGTTTGCTCCACTTCAATGGCGTATTTAAAAAATAAGGTGTTCATACATTATTCCTCCCCTGTCTCTCTATAAAGATGTTTGGAAAGCAGCGCCAGAGATGCTGCCATGTTTTCATTCTGTACCAGTACATGTTCCGGTGCGGAAAGATGAACCGGGGCAAAGTTCCAGATGCCCCGGACACCTCCCTCCACCAGTGCATTGCAAATCAGCTGTGCCTGTGAGGCGGGCACAGTGATAATGCCCATGGGTACCTTCATCCGCCTGCAAAGATCCGTGATCTTGTCTGCCGGAAGGATATGCTTGCCGTTGATCTCAGTGCCGATCTTGGCGGGATCACAGTCAAATGCAGCAATGATCTCCAATCCGTAGTCCGTAAAGCCGCCATAGCACATAAGCGCCTGTCCCAGAGATCCTGCTCCCACCAGTACTGCTTCATTCATGTTCCCGTAGCCCAGAAACTGCTCCATGTCCCGGATCAGTCCATGCACCGGAAAGCCGGAACGGGGTTTGCCGGCGTTGGTGCTGACTGCTGCAAAATCCTTTCGTACCTGGATCTCACTGAGCTGGAAATGGGCAGCCACTGCCGGAGCGGAAATGGTTTCCGTGCCTTGCTGTGCCAGCTGCCGCAGATATTGCAGATAATAGGGCAGCCGGTGTATCGCCTGTATGGACAGTCCCCATGAAGCCTGATTCTCCCGCACCATTCTACACCTCCTGTATCGATACTTTTCTATCGATATTATACGATATCATTTTTTATATGTCAAGCCCCCTGGCAATAAAAAACCGCATGATTTCCTGTAAATTCATGCGGCTGGCGTCAAAATATGAGATGGGACTATTTCAGCTGATCCGGGGTACACTGCCATTGGTACTGGGACATGATTACACGGCCGTCGGAAAAGCCGATGCCTTCCTGTTCAAGGAACTGGATCTGGATCTGGGCACCGCCGAAGGCAAAGCCCGGTGCCACACGTCCATCCTTTGTTACAACCCGGTGACAGGGGATCGTGTTCGGATCCGGATTTCGGTGCAGGGCATAGCCTACCACCCGTGCCCACCGGGGATTTCCCGCCAGCCACGCTACTTGCCCATAGCTTGCGACTTTGCCTGCCGGGATCCGGCGCACCACGGCGTAGATCCGTTCAAAGACTGTTTGCTGTTCCATAAGCTCCTCCTGTCTGCCGACGCATTTGCCCCGGCGTCATACCGTATTTTTTCTTGAAGGCACGGTCAAAATAGCTGCAATTGTCAAAGCCAACCTGAAAGGCGATTTCTGTGACCGGCTCCAGGGTGGTTAGCAGAAGGCTCCTTGCCCGTTCCAGCCGTACTGCCACTACATATTGTATGGGTGCGCAGTGCATGCCTACCCGGAAACAGCGCAGTGCTTCGCTTTTGCTGATGCATGCGGCATCAGCGATTCCCTGCAGAGTGATGCTTCCGGCATATTCCCGGTCAATAAACTGCACCATCTGTTGGAGGCGCACCTGTGCCTGCATGGTAAACCCGGTCTGGCGATCAGAGATCATTTCCGCCCGATGCTCCGCCAGCAGCATCCAGATCTGGCAGATCCGGATGTGTATCTCCAGTTCATTCCGTTTTTCCTCTCTGTCACAAAGGAAATAGATTTCCTCCAGCATATCCAGCACCTGCGCCTGCCATGGGACGCTGCGATGCAGTACCAGATGCGAGATCCCCGACTGGAGAAATGGTGCCACAAAATGCTCATAAATATCCGTCTGCTCCGGAGCAATCATCCGGGCATCAAAAAGAATGTTGGGCAGAATGGTGGTTTCCTGGGACTGAAAGGCATGCATCACACCGGTATTGACGAAAATTCCATCTCCTTGCTGCACCGGAAACGTCATAGTGCCGATACTGATCTGGGCCTGTCCTTGCCGCACGGTTGCGAACTCAAATTCCTTGTGCCAATGGCTGGATACCAGTCCGTTCTCAAATTGTTGAATATCTTCTATATAATATCCGAAGGGGAACCGGGCGGTGCCGTGGGAGACTACCTCTCGCAGGTTCCGATCCGTGAGAATCTTTGGCTTTGGCATGGTTTTCACCTCAATCTGGCGATATTGTGTTAATGTGTGATGATTTACAGCAAGCATTTCGCTTTGCCTGGGTATATAATATTATAAGTCGGAATCAGCACACTGTCAAGGATGGGTTGTATGAAACCAAATTACCAGCATACTATGTATGCCTGTTTTCTGGGCTATATCGTGCAGGCGGTGGTCAATAATTTTGTCCCCCTGCTGTTTGTCATGTTTCAGAATCATTACGGAATCCCCCTGTCCCGGATCACGTTTCTGGTGACCTTCAACTTTGGGCTGCAGCTTCTGATTGATCTTTGCAGTGCCGGATTTGTGGAGCGGATCGGATACCGTTGGTCGGCGGTGGCAGCCCATTTCTTTGCAGCAACCGGATTGCTTTTGCTGCTGATTCTGCCGGATGTGATGCCGGATCCTTTTATAGGTCTGCTGCTTGCGGTCATGGTCTACGCCATCGGCGGCGGGCTGATCGAGGTGCTCATCAGTCCCATTGTGGAGGCATGCCCCAGTCCCAACAAAGCAGCTGCCATGAGCTTGCTCCACTCTTTTTATTGTTGGGGGCATGTGGCAGTGGTGTTGCTGTCCACAGCATTTTTCGCCTGCTTCGGCATTGAGCACTGGAAGTGGCTTGCGGCATGCTGGGCGATCCTGCCTCTGGCGAATGGGCTGCTCTTTACCCGGGTGCCCATTGCACCTCTGCTACAGGAGGACGAAACCGGGCTGGCCGTCAAGCAGTTGCTTTGCAGTCGGCTGTTCTGGATTATGATGCTGCTGATGGTGTGTGCCGGTGCCAGTGAGCAGTCGGTCAGTCAGTGGGCATCTGCCTTTGCGGAACAGGGTCTGGGGGTATCCAAAACTCTGGGAGATCTGGCAGGTCCCATGCTGTTCGCTGTTTGTATGGGTACGTCCCGTATGCTGTACAGCCGGTATGCCGGGAAGCTCGCTCCCGATACCGCCATGTTAGCAAGCGGCATGCTGTGCGGTGTCAGCTACCTGCTGATTGCCCTGTCCCCATACCCGATCCTGGCGCTTGCCGGCTGCGGCATCTGCGGCTTTTCTGTGGGGGTGCTCTGGCCGTGTACCTTCAGCATTGCATCCAAAACCATCCGGGGCGGAGGCACTGCGTTGTTTGCCCTGCTTGCTCTGGCAGGGGATCTGGGCTGCGCCGGAGGGCCGACTCTGGTGGGAAAGATTGCCGGGTTCTGGGAGGAGCGGATTCAGGCGGGTATCCTCGCTGCGCTTTGTTTCCCGGTTTTGCTGCTGGTGGGATTGCTCCTGTACCGACACAGCATGAAAGGTCATACAAAAGAGCATGCATCCGGATGAAAACGGATGTAATATAGAATGGAGGTTTTTATGATGGAACGTTATCTGGACCCTTCTCTCACGCCGGATGAACGGGCGGAGGATCTGGCAGATCGACTCACAGTAGAGGAACAGGCTTCTCAGCTGCGGTATGACGCTCTGCCCATTCCCCGGCTGGGAATCCCGGCATACAATTGGTGGAACGAAGGGCTGCACGGAGTAGCCCGGGCAGGTACCGCTACTATGTTCCCGCAGGCCATCGGCATGGCGGCAACCTTTGATACGGCTCTGCTGCATCAGATCGGGGAGATCACTGCAACAGAGGCACGTGCCAAGCATATGGCAGCCCGGGAACACGGCGATTTTGATATCTATAAAGGATTGACCCTTTGGGCGCCCAACATCAACCTGTTCCGGGATCCCCGGTGGGGGAGAGGACACGAGACCTACGGGGAGGATCCTTTTCTGACAGCCAGGCTGGGTGTTGCCTTTGTCAAGGGCATGCAGGGAGAAGGAAAGGTGCTGAAGGCGGCGGCATGCGCCAAGCATTTTGCTGTCCACAGCGGTCCGGAAGCGCTCCGGCATTCCTTTGATGCGCAGGTATCCCCGAAGGATCTGGAGGAAAGCTATCTGCCGGCATTTCATGCGCTTGTGACAGAAGCAAAGGTGGAAGGGGTCATGGGTGCCTATAACCGGGTGAACGGAGAGCCCTCCTGCGCAAGTCCCATGCTGATGGACAAGCTGCACCAGTGGGGCTTTGCCGGCTATTTTGTATCCGACTGCTGGGCGATCCAGGATTTTCACAAACACCACGGTGTCACGAAAAATGTGACGGAATCTGCGGCGCTGGCATTGCGTACCGGATGTGATCTGAACTGTGGCAATACCTATTTGTATGTGCTGGCTGCCCTGGAGGAAGGGCTGATCGATGCAGCGGATATTCGCCGTGCCTGCATCCGTGTGCTGCGTACCCGGATCCGGTTGGGACTGTTTGATCCGGAGCCTCATTTCGCTGCATGCACCTATGATACCATTGCCTCTCCGGCACACAAAGCAGTTTCCCTGTCCTGTGCGGAAAAATCCATGGTATTGCTGAAAAATGACGGCATCCTGCCTCTGGATCCTTCTAAGCTGCATGCCATTGCGGTGATCGGCCCCAATGCAGACAGCCGTGCCGCTCTGGAGGGAAACTACTGCGGCACCGCAGACCGGTATGTCACCTTCCTGGAGGGCATACAGGACGCCTTCTCCGGCAGAGTACACTATGCACAGGGCTGTCATTTGTATAAGGATCGTACCTCCAACCTGGCGATGGCGGATGATCGGTACGCAGAGGCGTTGGCTGCTGCAGAAGCATCAGACGTGGTGATCCTGTGCCTGGGTCTGGATGCTACCCTGGAAGGGGAAGAAGGGGACACCGGCAACGAGTTTTCTTCCGGGGATAAAGCGGATCTGCGTCTGCCTCCGCCCCAGCGCAAGCTGCTGGAAAAGCTGCATGCTGTGGGCAAGCCAGTGATTCTGGTACTGGCAGCCGGCAGTGCGGTGAATCCGGAGATTTCCTGCAATGCGGTATTGCAGGTATGGTATCCGGGGCAGTGCGGGGGACAGGCTCTGGCGCATATTCTGTTCGGCAAGGTATCCCCCTCCGGCAAGCTGCCTGTGACCTTCTATGAAACCGCAGAACAGCTGCCGGACTTTACGGATTACAGCATGCAGAACCGCACCTATCGCTATGCCCGGAACAATGTGCTGTATCCCTTTGGCTATGGTCTGACCTATGGGAAGATCGTCTGCACGGAGCTGTCTTACGAAAACGGATGCGCCCGAATGATCGTGACCAATCAGGGCATCCGCTTTACCGAGGATGTGGTGCAGCTATATATCAAAGACAATTCACCCTGGGCAGTGCCCAATCACAGCCTCTGCGGCTTTGCACGGATCGGGCTGGAGCCTGGCGAAACCCGGCGGCTTGAGATCCCGGTGCCGGAAAGCGCATTTGAATCCGTGGACGAGCAGGGCGTCCGGGCAGTGACCGGTACGGCATTTACCCTGTATGCCGGAACCTGTCAGCCGGATCCTCTCAGCGAAAAGCTGTCCGGCACCATGTGTGTACAGGTGTGCATCCAAAAATAAAAGCAACCCGTTCTGCATGCTTTGTGCAGAACGGGTTATTCTTATGTGCTCATTCTTTGGATGCATCCGGAAGTGGTTCAGCCGCATGCTTGCGGAGAAATGCCACCGCTCCATAGGCAAGAGGCGTTGCGAAAATGGCTTCAATACCAAGCTTTGCAAAATACTGCACCAGAATCATGCTGACAAGATCCTTCGCCGGACAGGTGCCGGCGAATGCCAGAATGACGAATAAACCGGTGTCGAATACATATCCTACAGCTGAGCTGGAGATCGTCCGCAGGAACAGCAGCCTCTGTCCGGTGCGTTCCTTGACCCAGACCATCACCTTGGAGTTGGACAGCTCCCCCAGCAGGAACGCCACCAGGGACGCGCCCAGGATCCGGGGCGCAAAGGTAAATACGTTTGCATAGGATTGATTCATCTCCGCATTGTAGTCCGGAGCAGGCAGATACACGCCGATGAATGTACACATAACAAAGAGCAGATTACACGCAAATGTGAGCAAAATGACCTTGCGGGCAGTCTTATAGCCCCATATTTCTGTCAGAACATCCCCCAGCATGTACGCAAGCGGAAATGTGATCGTTCCTGCGTCAAACCAAGTGATGCCCCGAACCTGGATCAGCTTGACTGCCATGACATTGGACGTGATGTAACACGTGACCATCAATGCAGCTACGATCACCAAGTAGTTGAAGGGGCTTGTCTGGTTTTTTGCAGGGTTTTCCAGTACCTGTTTGTTCAATTGTAAAACCATCCTTTCTGTACGTTTTGTACATGCTTATTATAGCACAGCCTGCGACAGAAAGCAAGGGCAATACCGTCTTGACAAAAACCTTCATGCATGTTAAACTGAAAGCAGTACTGTACAGCTTCTGTGCGGTGCTGTCTGAAGAAACAGAACTGCTGGAGGACGTACATTATGGAACGGAAAAGACCATTTCGGCTGGAGACTTGCTTTAAGCTGGGGTTATTTGGAAATATATGCTTTGTGGCATTCATTATCATCTGCCTGATCTATTACTACACCTTCTCTCCCTCCGGTACCTTCCGGCTTGGCTTTGACATTGCAGCATATATCGTGGAGTTTGCCGGATTCGGACTGATGGCGCTTGCCATTGCCGGGATCTGCTGCATCGTGCGGCAGCGGGGACTGATGAAAACCCTGCTGTCCGTATATGTGTGTGTGGAAGTGTTCCTGATGTTGCTGGACTTTGACTTTATCCATCTGGATGTTTACAACGGAAGATCTAACCTGCTGATTATTCTTCATGCCATCTTTTCCGCCCTGGTGGGACTCTCCTTTTTGTCCCTGGATCCCAAGCGCACCAGACTGGAAATGCTGGTGGGCATTGCGGTCAGCATGATTCTGGCAGGCATGTTCTCGGCGGTGCTGAACCTGCGGGTATACGGCAGTATTCTGATGAACGCATTTGCATATATTTTCTTCTTTGCATCGCTTCGGTATTACTACAACCGGGAGGAGATCGAGATCGACTGCTACGGAGACCGTGCCAAGGTACAGGAATACAAGAGTACGTTTTTTAAGGATGAATGATGAACGAACGAATTCCCTATCTGCGTGAAAAAACGGCTGCATTGACCGGTTCACCCGGCGTATACATCATGAAGCAGCAGTCCGGGCAGATCATTTATATCGGCAAGGCAAAGAATCTGAAAAAGCGGGTCACCAGCTATTTCTGCCGGACACCCAATCATACCCCCAAGGTGGCAAAAATGGTGTCCCAGGTCTATGATTATGACTACATCGTCACCGACTCCGAATATGAGGCTCTGGTGCTGGAATGCAGTCTCATTAAGCAGCATAAGCCAAAGTACAACATTCTGCTGAAGGATGACAAGGGGTACTTTTATATCAAGATCTCCGATCCGCCCTATCCAAAGATCACGGCTGAAAAGCAGAACACCCGGAAAGACGGGGTTTATCTGGGTCCCTATACCAGTTCCTTTGTGACCCGGGAAACGGTGGATGAGGTGAACCGGGTGTTCAAGCTTCCCACCTGTCACCGGCGGTTTCCCCAGGATTTCCGGAAGCAGCGTCCCTGTCTGAATTATCACATCAACCAGTGCATGGGTCTGTGTCGGGGAAAGGTGGATGCTCAGACCTATCGTGCGCTGATTGACGAAGCGGTGGCATATATCCGCTCCGGCAGTGAGCAATCCGTAGAGCGGCTCACTGCCCAGATGGAGGAGGCAGCGGAGCAGCTTCAGTTTGAGCGGGCGGCACAGCTTCGTGACCGGATCAAAGCCATCCGGAAGGCTGGGGATTCCCAGAAGATCATTGATCCGGATCTGGCGGACTGTGACTTGATCGCTGCTGTATCCGGAGGACAGGAATCAGCGGTGTCTGTGCTCATGTACCGGAACGGCAGACTGGCGGACAAGGCATCCTTCACCTTTCATGATGCGGAAAATACCGTGCAGCTGCTGGAGGAATTTGTGCCACAGTTTTATCGGGAACGTACAGATATTCCCCGGCATGTACTATTGGAACAGGAAATCACAGATCAGGAACTGCTGGCGCAGCTGTTGACCGAGCAGGCGGGGCATTCGGTACACCTGGAGACCCGACAGCGTGGGGATGCTTATAAGCGGCTGAAAATGGCAAAGAACAATGCGGCAGAGGCAATTTCTTTGGGCAGTGACCGAACGGCAAAGGAACTGCTGGCACTGGAGGAGCTTGCCCGGCTGCTGGGCATGGAAAAGCCTCCCCTGTATATCGAAGCCTATGATATCTCTAACCTGTCCTCCACTGCTATGGTAGCCGGTATGGTGGTATTTGAAAACGGCAGGCCCTTGAAAAAAGCATACAAGCGATTTTCCGTCCGGGAAAGCCAGATCCAGAACGATTATGCCTGCATGCACGAGGTGCTGGAGCGTCGGTTCCGGGAATACAAGGCTGCAACGGATGAAGGCTTTGCCCGGCTGCCGGATCTAATCCTGCTGGACGGAGGCAAGGGGCAGGTGAACGCCGTGACACCAGTGCTGCGGGAATTGGGGATTCATGTACCCGTGTACGGCATGGTGAAGGACAATAAGCACCGAACCCGTGCCATTGCCTACGGTGGCGGCGAGATCTCCATGAACAGCCGGCAGGCTGCCTTTCACCTGCTGACCCAGATCCAGGACGAGGTGCACCGGTTTTCTGTTGCCTATATGCACAGCCGGCATAAGCATACCTTTGGACTGAGCCTGACCCAGGTTCGGGGCATCGGAGAAAAGAAGGCACAGAAGCTGATTTTAACGTATAAAACCAAGGAGGCGCTGAAAGCAGCGTCCCGGGATGCGCTGGCGAAAACCGCCGGCGTAACCGGCGAGACAGCGGATGCCCTCTATCAATTCATTCAGGAAATGTAAAGGAGTAACCATATGCGAGTAATCACCGGTTCTGCCCGGGGCAGACGTCTGCACACCCTGGAGGGAATGGATGTACGACCTACCACCGATAAGGTCAAAGAGGCCATGTTTTCAGCGATTCAATTTCAGTTGCCCGGAGCGCAGGTGCTGGATCTGTTTGCAGGCAGCGGTCAGTTAGGGATTGAGGCACTGAGCCGTGGAGCAGCCCATGGGGTATTTGTGGATCAATCCTCCAGATCCATTGCTGTGGTGCGTGAAAATCTGGAGACTACCGGCTTTACAGATGTATCCGCAGTGGTTCTGAAATCCCAGATGGACTTTCTGCGCACCACCGATCAGCGCTTTGATATTGCCTTTCTGGATCCCCCATACGGAAAGGGAATTCTGGAGGAAACCTTGCCGGTTTTGTCAGAATATATGAATCCGGGCGGGATCGTGATTTGCGAAATGGAGACGGAATTGAATCTTCCCGAAAAAATTGGCCATTTGGACTTGAAAAAAACATATAAGTATGGTAAAATAAAAGTTGTAATGTATTCTGTCAACAATTCTTAAAAAGGGGATGGCAAGCATGCGCAGAATCGCTGTTTGTCCCGGCAGCTTTGATCCTGTCACGCTCGGACATCTGGATATTATTCAGCGTGCTTCAAAGTTATTTGACAAGGTGATCGTTCTGATCTCCGTCAATGCCGCAAAAACACCGAGCTTTTCCTCCACGGAGCGTGTGATGATGATCCAGGAGGTTACAAAGGATCTGGATAATGTTGTGATCGATATTCTGGACGGTCTGCTGGCGGATTATGTGCGGGATGTTGGCGCCATTGCCATTGTCAAGGGACTGCGGGCGGTCAGTGACTTTGAATATGAATTTCAGATGGCGCTGGCAAACAAAAAGCTGTACGCCGGTGCGGAAACGGTATTTCTGACAACCACCGCTGAGAATATGTACCTCAGCTCCAGTGTGGTCAAGCAGATTGCCTATTTTGGCGGAGACATCAGCCACTTTGTGCCGATGGAGATTCTCAGCGACATTCAGGATCGGCTGATGCAGGAAAAAGGAGTTAAACATGAATATTGATGAAATTTTGGATGAAATGGACGAACTGCTGGACAAGGCACATGCTGTGCCCTTTGCAGCTCATAAGGCTATGATCGATGGTGAGCGTATGCGGGAGCTGATCAGCGATGTGCGGCTGAACATTCCCCAGGAAATCAAGCGTGCAAAGCTCATTGACTATGACTGTAAGCGTATCATGAAGGAAGCAGAAGCAAAGGCAGAGGGCGTTGTGCGCCGGGCTGAGGAGCGTGCAAAAGCACTCGTATCCCAGGAGGCTATTGTAAAGGAAGCCAGAAAAAGCGCAGAGGATATGCTGCTGAAGGCAAAGAGCAAGTCCAATGAGATCAAAAAGGCGGTTAATGGCTATGTGGACAGCCGCATGACCGAGCTGGAATCCTACTACGCAGACGGATTGCAGGAGGTCAAGCGCAAAAAGGCGCAGTTGAATCTGAACAAAAAGTAAGGATCCGCTGCCGATAGAGATAACAGATAATCCGTATGCAGATGCATGCGGATTTTTCCTATTTTCTACAAAAATAATTGTTGCAATTGATGTAATATTATGCTATAATAGGAAACGGGAGGCGAATCAAATGTTGTTTATCTATATGGCAATGCTGGATTCAGAAGATGAAAAAGAAACGTTCGCGCAGATTTACAACACATACAGCCAGCCTATGTACCAGATCGCATACGCTGTGCTGCAGGATGTGCAGGAGGCAGAGGATGCAGTGCAGATCTCCTTTGAAAAGATCATTCTGCACATTGATAAATTTTTGGATACACCTTGCAGTAAAATGCGTAGTCTGATCGTAATTATAGTGCGGAATACCGCAGTGGATCTTATGCGGAAGCGGCGCAGTATTCCCATGGATTTCGAGGACGAGGCTGTTCAGACGGCACTGGATCTGACTGCCTGTGACGAAGACCGTATGAATCGGGAAATGCTTGTGCATGCCATTGGGCAGCTGAAAGAAAAGTATGCGTCCGCATTGGAACTGAAATATTGGCATGGCTTTACCGAACGGGAAATTGCCGCTTTTCTGAATATCTCAGCAAAGGCAGCCAACTCCCGACTGGTGCGAGGACGGGTTATGCTTCGCAAATTGCTGGAACAGGAGGCGAACCAAATTGACAAATGAATCCTTGGAATCCATGCTGTATGATGCATTTGCTGAATATGCCGCACAGCAGGATGAAGTTCTGTTTGCGCAGCAGGGGGACACACATGTTTTTTCCAGACGGTTTCAGAAGAACATGAAGCGGATGCTCCGGAAGCACCACATAGGAACATCCGTTCTACAGTCGGAATGCACCAGTCGGCGCAGATGGCTGTCCGGGCTTATCGTATTGCTGATTGCGCTGGCGGCTGGTGCCTGCACTCTGCCGGAGGTGCAGGCAGAGATCATAGACCCATGCATCCAATGGTTCCGTACCCATGTGACTTTTTCCTTTACGGAGTGCCCCCATACCCGATTTGAT
>NZ_FR894869.1:0-1158 GCF_000434255.1 Ruminococcus sp. CAG:379
CTTTGAATCAGCTTATTGTAATAGCTGACCTGTGCCGAAAGGGAATGCAGCATTGCATCCTTACTGCTTGAAACTCTGGCGTAAGCTGCCGTTCTCAGCAGCTTGACTGTGGGTTTGTTGGGGAACTGAACCTTCTGAACGATGCGTTCATGATTCTCCACACAGCACCACCTCCTTGCTTACCATGTTACCGCCTATTAGGGGATAAGTCAACGATTTTATGCTGTTTTCAACGGAATATGCTGCACGAAGATATGCCGTATTTCTGCGCTATCCTTGTATCAATTTTAGCGTACTCTGCCTTGGTGATAAGGGAGCGTTTCAGCAGGGAACGCACCCATGTCATAACAAGCTGATGGCGGAAGAGAGCGTTAAAAGTGTCACTATTCATGCGTTACCTCCTTGGATTTGCCGTAGCAGGTACGGGAACAGTAAATGCGGTGCTTGCTTTTATATGCTTGAAATGTTTTTCCGCAGACCGGACAGGTGTGATTTACAAGGGATACGCAGTGAATCAGATTTGAATGCGCAGTCCACCATAGCTGACGGCACTTGCCACAGCAGAACTTTTTTGCCTTGCGTTTCGGTGTCTGAGGGATTTCAGCGTGACATTGCATACACAAACGCAGGCTGTTTCTGACCTTTACATATGTTTACAGTTCATGCCGCTGGCAGTATGATTTTACAGTATTAACGGATAAATCAAGCTGTTCAGCGATTTCCTTGTAACTCGTACCGTCTTGCCGCAGTACGATGATCTTTTCTTTCTGCTTATTTGTCATTCGCTCACACCCCCACATATAGAAAAAATAGTGGGCAGAGAATAACCCCTGCCCGAAAAAAATCACGCTTTCACAAGCGTTCCCTTATAAGTGTCATTGCTGATAGTGATAGTAACCGCTGCGGCACCCAGCACATTGGGCGCAGGCGTGGAAGATTTCGCCCAGCCGTTCAGTCCCTTATTCTTGATGACTGTGGGAAAATCCTTATAGCAGATATCCAGATCCACATTGCCGTTGATGCCTGCAACCTCGCCTTTCTCGGAATGCTGCCAGATACCGTATGCGCCGGTGTAATTTGTCTGGTTACACCAGTGCGCCAGCCAAATGGTGTAGCGGCTCTTGATATCATCGGCACATTGTAACACATACATTCAGT
>NZ_FR894870.1:0-1735 GCF_000434255.1 Ruminococcus sp. CAG:379
GGCTTTGTGCGGTATTGCCTTAAGGTAATTGCATGAATCATTGCATGAAAACGGGGCTGTATGCCGGCGAAGGGTGCAGGAATCCCGAGAAATTGAGGTTGAACAATATGACACATCATTGGATCAGAACCGGGCTGGATCGGCTCCGGCGCACAGGGGCTGCCCTGACCGCTGCCGCATGCGCACTGGGGCTGCCGGGATTTTTTGCCCGGCAAACCCCTGCTAGCGCCGCCAACCTTGTACTGGTGTATGCGGAGTCTGTGGAGGCTCAGCCTGGCGACACGGCGCAGGTGTCCCTGTATGCAGAGGATAACGGGGGCTTTTCCGGCATGGGGCTTGTACTGGAGTATGACGGGGCGCTGGAGCTTGTAACCAACGAGTATGGCAAGCCCCTGTGTACCTATGGGGATCTGATCGGCTCCGACACTTGCATGATCCTGGAGGCGGAGGGCAGCAAATGCGGCGTTGCCATTGCCTCCTCCCAGTTGATTCAGCAGGACGGCACTCTTGTGACCCTTTCCTTCCGGGTGCCCCAGACCGCTCAGCCCGGGGACACCTTCGCTCTGAATCTGACCGCCAATGCCGCCTATGACAACAGGGACAATGCGGTTTCCATCCAGACCTACAGCGGCAAGATCCAGATTCCTCAAGCTACTACAACGGAACCCACAACCACCACTGAAACTACCACCACTACCACAACCACCACTGAAACCACCACTGCCCCCGGTACGCCGGTGGAATTTTCCGTTGGGAATGTGCCCGGACTGCCGGGGGAAACCGTGTATCTGCCGGTGTATGTGGGGGAGAATCCGGGCTTGTCCGCTGCTGTGCTGACCTTCCGGTACGGAGGCATGCTCCAGCCTGCTGACGCCAACAGCACGCCCCAGGTGCAGTATCTGAAGGCCGGCTACTGGGGGGAGGTCAGCTACGATACCCAACTGCTGACCGTATCCATGCATGCCGCCTGGAGTCAGTATGAAAACGGGGAGATTCTGCGGATCCCGGTGGCGATTCCGGCGGATGCGGTGCCGGGCATTTATCCGGTGACACCGGAATCTGCCAGCTTTGCAGCAATGGATGGGAGCACCCGGCAGTGCAGCCTGTTTGCCGGGACGGTACAGGTGGTAGGAGCAGTGACCACCTCCGCCCAGGTCACGGAGAATACCACCACTACCGGGTATACCACGACCGCTACGGAAGCTGTCACCACAACGGAAACCACCATAACTACCACAACCACCACAACGGAAACCACCATTGAAACGACTACAACTACCGCTGCGGAAACAACCACTGTGCCCATTCAAACCACCACAGCCACCCGGACCACCGCCCTCCAGCCAGGCTATCTGCCCGGAGACGTGAATATGGACGGCAGGGTAACGGTAGCGGATGCGGTGCTGGTGCTGGAGGCATGCGCCCGGATGGCGGCAGGGGAGCCCTGTCCTCTGAGCGATGAACAGCAAAAGCTGGGGGATCTGGTGCCGGATGGGTACATCAAGGTGTCGGACGCAGTGGAGCTGCTGGGGATCATTGCACGGGGGATCGCAGGGTAAGTTCCGTTCTCCGATAGATTTGCTGAACCGTACTGTTTTTGCAGTACGGTTTTCTTTTTAGTGACCATCTTTTCCGGGCGTTTTTTTATGCTCTGCGTGCTCCGTTTACGCAGGAGCGTTCTACCAACCTCTTGGGGAGATGTGTGTTTTTTTATTTGTTTAACCGGATGGGTCAC
>NZ_FR894871.1:0-2622 GCF_000434255.1 Ruminococcus sp. CAG:379
CTTATTCATGCAGCTCCTCCACAGGGCAGGCGGCATCCCACAAGGCTTGTGCGGCAGATGCGCCAGTAGATTTTTCGACAGATTGCATAGAAACGACGCAGGAATACTTGCGTATTGCGAGGAGTATCTGTGTGATATGGCGGAAAATATGCCAGCAGATACTGTGCAAAGCCGCCAGGCGTGCTTTGTGGGATGCCGCCTGATGTTGCCGGTCTGCATGCGGCGCAGACCGATCCGGGTGAGTACATCCCGCATGGCACGGGGGGCAAAGGGCGCAAGGGGCGCTGTAATGGGATAGCCGTAGGCTTTCTGGTTGGATGGAACGGATCTTATTCATGCAGCTCCTCCACAGTAAAGTTGCCGGTCTGCATGCGGCGCAGACCGATCCGGGTGAGTACATCCCGCATGGCACGGGGGGCAAAGGGCGCAAGGGGCGCTGTAATGGGATAGCCGTAGGCTTCTGTTGCGCACAGATTCAGCAGCATCACCATGCCCAGCAGACTGATACCGAACAGCCCCCACAGTCCTCCGCAGAGAATGAACAGGAACCGGAACACGGTGATCTCGTGGCTCAGCTCCGGAATCACAAAGCCGGTGGTGACGGACAGCGCCGTCACCGTCAGCAGCGGGGTGCTGATGAAGCCGGAGGACACTGCCGCATCCCCGATGATGAGCCCGGCAACGATGCTGACCGCTCCTCCCACCGCCTTTGGCAGTCGGATCCCCGCTTCCCGGATCACCTCGTACATGAGCAGCACCCCGATGGACTCGGTCATCAGGGAGAAGGGGGCGTTTGCCTCCGCTTCCGTCAGCAGCTGCAGCAGGGTGCTGTTCAGCAGCTCCGGATGGTGCAGGGCAATGGCGGTGTATCCCCCCGGCAGCAGCAGCGCCAGGAAAAACGCCAGATATTTGATCCACCGGACAAAGGCGGCATAGTAGGGCTTGCAGGTGTAATCGTCCAGGGTCTGGAAATTCTCCACAAACAGCTTGGGCAGGAAGATGGCAAAGGGCGTGCCGTCGATCAGCAGCGCCACCCGTCCCTCCAGCAGCTTGGAGCAAAGCACGTCCGGCCGCTCCGTTGTGCCGGTGGCGTGGAAGATCCGCCAGTTCCGGCGCTCCAGGAAGGGGCGCACATAGCCGGAGGACAGGATGGTCTCCAGCTGCATGTGCTCCAGATCCTGCCGGATCTGTTCCAGCAGTCTGGGGGATACCCGGTCGGACATGTAGCACAGGCACAGATCCGTCCGGCTCTTTTCCCCCATGACGAACAGCTGCTGCACCAGCACCGGGGACTTCATCCGCCGGCGGATCAGGGACATGTTGGTACGCACCACCTCCGTGAAGCCCTCGTGGGCGCCCATCACGTTTCCCTCGCTGGAGGGCTCGTCGATGCCCCGTTTGTCGTAGCCCTGCACCCCGAAGGCAAGGGCATGGTTCGCCCCGTCCGCCAGCAGCACCGCAAAGCCGGAGTTGATGGTGCGGAACACATCCCCGAAGGTCAGGGGGACGGGACGATCCACCGACAGGAGCATTTCATCGTTGATGTGCTCCAGCAGCCTGGGACCGGTGGCATCCGGCAGATGCAGCTTCATCAGGGGGTGCAGCACAAGCTCCGTGATGGTGGCGGTGGACAGCATTCCCTCGCAGCACAGCAGCACGCAGGGGATCCCGGAGACCCGCACCGGGTTGATGAGCAGATCCGACGTGCCGCCTCCGATCTCCTTGATTCGGGACAGATTTGCCTCCAGGCTGGGGCGCAGGGGCTCCTGCTCGATGGTCTGCTGAAGATCCTTTCTGGACATGGTGTTGCCTATCCTTTCTGTATATTCCGGACGCAGCCGCCCGGCTTCTGTGGATAGCATGCCCTTGTCCTGTCATTTTATACAAGAATGGGGCGTTCTCTTTGACGAATGGAGCAAAAGCATCCGGCAGCCTTGACTTTTGGCAAAAGAAATGGCATACTTATCATGGATCGGTCTGTACGAACCGATCCGAACGAGAGGAATTCCGAAGGCGGCAGAGGGCTGCCTACAAGAGAAATAAGGGAGGATGAACCAATGAACAAGCGCATCATCAGTCTTGCCTGCACGGGGGCGATCCTTGCAGGGGCGGCAGGCAGTCTGCCGGTACAGAACGCCGGTCTGCATGGGGCAGCGGCGGACATCAACTACGCCACCGCTCTGCAAATGTCCCTGTATTTTTACGAGTGCCAGCAGGCAGGGCATCTGCCGGCGTGGAACCGGGTGGAATGGCGTGCGGACGCTACCACCGATGATTTTATTGACGGTGGCTGGTACGATGCCGGCGATCATGTGAAATTCAATCTGCCCATGGCGTATTCTGCGTCCATGCTGGCGTGGGGGCTGTACCAGTATGGGGACGGCGTTCAGGCATGCGGCGAGATGGAGAACTACGTCAACAACCTGAGCTTTGTGCTGGATTACCTGGCGGCATGCGACCTGGGGGACGAGATCGTGTTCCAGGTGGGCAACGGCCAGGAGGATCATACCTGGTGGGGGCCGGTGGAGCTGTATTCCTATGGCATGGGGGAGAGCAGCCCCTACACCCGTCCGTATTATAAGGCATCCGAGGGCTGCTCCGCCGTATTCGGAGAAATGGCGG
>NZ_FR894871.1:2657-7401 GCF_000434255.1 Ruminococcus sp. CAG:379
GGCAGGGTACTGCGCCCTGGACGGAAAAATCGGGGAAGGTCAGCGGAGCGCCTACCTGGAGCATGCGGAAAACATCTTCAAGATCGCTTCCGCAAGCCCCAGCGATACGGTATACAACGACAGTGACGCCAGCGGCTTCTACCGCTCCAGCCACTTCTACGACGAGCTGTTCTATGCGGCAAACTGGCTGTACAAGGCAACCGGCGACAAGGCATACCTGAACAAGGCGGAAAGCTATATCCCCAATCTGGGGAAGGAGCTGGGCACCTCCGAGTTGAAATACTCCTGGTCCCAGTGCTGGGATGACGTGCAGCAGGGCGGCTTGCTGCTGTATGCCCAGAACACCAAGGATTCCACCTACATCTCCCGGGTGCAGAAGCACCTGGATTACTGGTGCAGCGGCAAGCAGCTGGACGGTGGTCTGTGCTATGTGGACACCTGGGGCTGCCTGCGGTATGCCAACAACATCGGGTTCCTGGCGGCGGTTGCATGCGACACCCTGTTCAGCTCTGATGCGGCACTGTGCACCAAGTACAAGACCCTGTACGAGAATCAGATCAACTACTCTCTGGGGGATAACCCGGATCACCAGTGCTATGTGGTAGGCCACTGTGCAAATTCCCCCAAGAACCCCCATCACCGGACAGCCCACTGCTCCTGGAAGAATGCCCTGGAAACACCGGAAACCAACCGGCATGTGCTGTACGGCGCACTGGTAGGCGGCCCGGACAACAGCGGCAACTACGAGGACGATCGTGGGAACTACATCAACAACGAGGTTGCCACCGACTATAACGCTGGCTTTACCGCACTGCTGTGCAAGATGGTCAGCGCATACGGAGGCGAGACCGACGCTGCATTCCCGGAGCCGGAAGTCCGCACGCCCGAATTTTTCGTGGAGGCAAAGGCAACCAGTGACGCAGGGGGCGTGAACCTGAGCCTGAAATTCACCAACCAGACCGCATGGCCTGCACGGGTGGAGGACAATCTGTCCTATCGGTATTATATGGATCTGTCCGAGGTCATTGCAGCCGGCAGCAAGCCGGAGGATGTGGTAATCCGCTGCGACCGGGATCAGAGCGCCATGTACAGCGACGTGACCCCGGCGCAGATCAGCGGCATTCAGCATTACAGCGGAGACATCTACTATGTGGAGGTCACCTACCCGGACGGCAGAGCAGCCATCCCGATCTCCGAGGGCAGATATCAGTGCGAGACCATGCTGGCACTGGTATTCCCCAACTACGGCAAGGGCTGGGATTCCACCAACGACTACTCCTGCCAGGACATTGAAGGGGTGGAGGACAACGTGATGACCGACAAGATCACCGTGTACCAGAACGGGGTGCTGCTCTACGGCATCGAGCCGGACGGCACTGCCCCGGTGACCACGGCTGCCAGCACCTCCGGCAGCTCCACCGGCACCACCACCGGCACGGAAACCGCACTGCCCGGAGACGCCAATGCAGACGGCAAGGTGCAGATCGCAGACGTGGTGACGCTGAACAAATACCTGGTGGGGGCAGGAACCCTGACCGCCCAGGGCGCCAAGAATGCGGACATGGACGGCAACGGCAGACTGAATGCAGTGGATGCGGTTCTGCTTAAACGAATCTTTGTTTCTTAATTTATAAAATGCGCAAGAAAGTACGGCGGCGCCTTCGGGGTCCGCCGCTTTGCATGCCCGCGGCGCCTTCGGGTTCCGCCGTTTTGCATGCCCATTTTTGTGTTTTTCGTGATAATCACTAAAAGCAGCGGCAAAAATACGGCAGTTTGTGGATTGACTGGTATGTGCAAAAAAGGGTATAATAAGAGTGTGAATGTATGCAATGACGGGGATATCATAAGTCGTGTTGCATGGAGTGCTTAACGGAAGCCCAACAGGCGAGCTTCCGGCTTAAATGATTACTTTACAGGAGGTTATTTCATGAACGTTCGTAAGCTGAAGAGCGGCGTTGCTGCGATTCTGGTAGCTGGTTTGTCCATGAGCATGTTCGCATGCGGCGAGAAGGAAACAAGCAGCTACAAGTCCCTGGATTCTGCCACCCGGGAGGAGGTTGCGCAGATCGCATCCTCTGACGACCGGCTCACCGGTGAACTGGAAAACAAGACCATCAAGTGGATGTCCAACTGGGACATCAACCCGGACGGCACCGGCAAGAATACACCTATTGAGCTGGCTATTTTCCAGGAGCGCTACGGCGGACAGGTAGAATACCACATGATCGACTGGAGTACCAGATACGACTCCCTGGCAAATGCCATCAACGGCGATGAGGGCATTGACTTCTTCCCTGCCAGCGATCTGGACGCATTTCCCAGAGGCGCAATCCGTGGCATGTTCGTGCCGGTGGACGATTACATCGACTACAGCACCCCCCTCTGGTCTGACGTAAAGCAGGCAAACGACATGATGCTCTGGAACGGCAAGCACTATGTCATTGTAAACCAGGTAACCGGCGACAAGTGCGCTGTGATCTACAGCCGGAAGACCGTGGAAGAAGCAGGTCTGGAGGATCCGGCTGCTCTGTACAAGAAGGGCGAGTGGACCTGGGACGCATTCCAGAAGATGCTGACCAAGTTCGTAGATCCGGACGAGGGCTTCTATGGCATCGACGGCTGGTGGTTTGAATCCGGTCTGTCCGCAACCTGCGGCGTACCCTACGTTGGTCTGAAGGACGGCAAGCTGGTAAATAACCTGAAGGATCCTGCAATCGAGCGTGTGCAGAACTGGATGTACGACCTGTACACCACCAACTGCGTAGCCATCGGCGTGGGCGACTTCGGCTGGACTGCACAGCCCACCTATATCAAGGAAGGAAAGACCATGTTCTATCCCTGCGGTCTGTGGGCAATGTACTGCTCCGCTGACCAGTGGCAGAACAACTTTGGCGAGGACGCATTCTTCGTTCCCATGCCGAAGGATCCCAACTCCAGCGAGTACTATATCCCCTGCGGTCTGGACGGCTATGTGATGGTCAAGGGCGGCAAGAACCCCCAGGGCGTTGCCAAATTTGCAGAGTGCAAGCGTCTGACCCTGCTGAACGAGCGTGCAGCAGAGCTGGGCGAGGAGCAGATGTTTGACGATTACGGCTGGACGCAGGAAATGGTAGACATGAAGAAGTCCATGGATGAGCTGGCTCTGGCAAATCCCTACTTCGACTTCTACACCGGCATCACACCGGATATCACCAACATTCTGGACAGCAACGAGAACGGTATCCGTGCGTCCTCCAAGGGCACACCCTGGAGCGAATCCGTTTCTGCGGTATACGCACAGATCGATGCATTCCTCAAGGATGTAAACGATCACCCGGTATCCGACACTGTAAAGACAGAATAAGGCGGCACTGCACAGCATTGCCGGAAAACTCGAAGAAAATCCAGCGGGCTTTGCATACACCGTGCAAAGCCCGTGTTTTCGTTGTGATAATAATGCAAAATGGGAAAAGACCGTCCTGTTTCCTTGATAAAAACGTTGAAAATGCGGCGGTGGCTTGCATGTTGCGGCGGAATGTGCTATAATAAACTTGAGTATTTATAGAATGATCCCGCTTCTGCGCAGAGGCAGGGATTGGCAGGAGGGTGTATATGGCAACAGTTTTGGTAACAGGTGCCTGCGGGCTGATCGGGGAAAAGGTCTGCTCCGGACTGCTGAAAAAGCATCATGAAGTCATTGCGGTGGATCATGCCCCCAGCGCATACAACGAGGGCAAGGAGCATTATCGGTTTTATGCCGCAGCGCCGCACGATAAGACTACATACATGGGGATTTTCGAGAAGGAACGGATCGATGCAGTGGTGCATCTTGCATGCTCGGTGGACAATGATCTGGGCCCCATTATTACGGAAAAGCAAATGGAGGAGAGCCGTGTTTGCGACAAGTTCCTGTTCAAGCTGGCGATTTCCAAGGAAGTAGAAAAGATCATGGTGCTGAGTACCACCCAGGTCTACGCCATCCCTGAGGGCAGAGAGCCCATCCGGGAGGGGGACGACGAAAAGCCGGTCACCAACTATGCAAAAATGAAGTCGGAGACGGAGCATGCCTTTGCGGCGGATCTGCGGCACATCAAGAATGTGATCGGTTGTATCATGCGGGTGCCGCCGGTGTATACGCTGGAGATGCACGACAATCTGCTGGCGAAGATCACCGACCCGAAGGATCACACCAACTTTGTGTACCGGACGGGGGAGTACGGCTTCCACTTCTGCTGTGTACATAATCTGGCGGACTTCATTCTCTGTTACCTGCGGCAGGCGGATTCTCCCTCCTGCACCGGTGTGTATAACGTAGCGGACAAGAATCTGATCATGGCGTCGGAGATCGTGAATTTCATCAGCAAGAACGGGCGGTTGGGGCCGGTGCTGCAGCGGAATCCCGGCAAGGACATTCTTTCCTCCATCTTCAAGTTCAAAAACAACAAGGAGGAAAAGACCAACTACCGGTATCTGGATTTCTCCACCATTACAAGAAACACCATGTACGACACCAACAAGGCATCCCGGTATTGTCCCTTCCGGTGGGATCTTTCCAATACAAAGTAAGCAAAGCGCCGTCTCCGGCAGGGAGGCGGCGCTTTTTGTTTGCTTTTTGAGTGACCATTTTCTTTTGTGCGTTCTCTTATGCTCTGCGTGCTTGGGGCACGCTTTGCCGTTTTGCTTTTCAGTTACCTTTTCCTTTTCTGCGTTCTTTTATAATCTGCGTGCTACAGATACGCAATACGGGTTTACCGCTGTCTTGGGG
>NZ_FR894872.1:0-1446 GCF_000434255.1 Ruminococcus sp. CAG:379
GGATATGCTTTCCGACTGTTCAGCATTTGATAAGCAGATCGGCAACCTGCAAATCAGGGCGGATGAACTGACAGCGGTCATGCAGGCATTCATTAAGGATAATATGGCATTACACCGAAGTTTTAATACAATGACCCCCATCCAAGCCTTGTGGTGGTCAAATTCGTTTTTCAAGGCCTAAATGGGGGTCATTTTTCAAAAATATTCGATTTTGGGGGTCACTTTTCAAAAGTGGCTTTTTTATTTTGCTTTCCAGTCGATTGAATCGACCAGTTTCTCGTACTGCGGAGTGGTGACAATGCGTCGATTCGGCCATCGGAAATGCGTATAGTTTTCGACGACTCTCATATCGAAGCGAGGACCATTCCAAATCACGTGATTTTGAACGTCCTCCATTGTGACGGAGAGAAATTGAAAGCCATCTTTTTCTGCAGCTTCAGCAAGCTCCTCCTCATTGAATTCAGTCTCGTGTTCTCCGTGAATATAGATCAAGAGATTCGGAGAGGGCTTCCCGTACAGGATGGCCGGAAGGCCAGGCACGTCGTAAGTCTCCTCCCAAATGTCAAAGGCTTCTTTTTCCATTCAGTCACCATCCCAGACTCCGTCCGGACGCATTCGAGCCATCGCCAGCAATTGAGTGAGAGCACGTTTTGCATTCCCTTCGGTGGGCAGCCAGTAGTCATTGGACGCATCATCGTGCAGAACCTTGATTGCTTTCTGAAGAACTGGAATGCTCTCCGCTCCGGTCAGACCGTAAATTGAGCGAATGCCGTTCTCGCCAAAGACATCCGGTCGGTAGTAGATTTTCGAGTAGTTGTAGGTCACATTCAGCCAGAGCTCCGTGGTCCCATTCATTGCATAAGTTCCACCTCTCATGAAGTGAGGCTCTTCGGTTTCAAGGACCGCATGAGTCACCGGATCACGCAGCGAAATGTCATAGCTCATCGACCACACCTTCTTTCGTCCTGGGTCGCTTCTTCGGTGCGAGCTGCCAGACGTAATCCACAAAATGGTCCCAGTTCATTTTGAGCTGATCATAGACATCGATCTTCAGTTTGGGCGCATCATCACGCCCGCCATGAACCCAACTGGTGAGAAGAACTTCCCATTCGCACTTGCTCCAGAAATAGTACATGGTGATGTGGCGAAGCTCCTCAGAGAGTTCCTCACGAGTGGGCCTCTTTTTCAGAAACTTTTCGAGGTCCGCAGTGAAGCTGCCATGATCAAAGACATTCATTTCATAGATTTCTTTTCGATTCACTGACTCAACAAAGACGAACCACTTCATGTCTGCTTTCTTCACAAGACCGCCTCCTTCCTCATTTTTAGATTCAGTCTCTTCATCGACCCGTTCAAATTCCGGAGCAGGATTTGCTTCGAGAATTTCGTCCAGGGTCCGGGGTGTGTATTTCATGTAAGGCATTGCCCCCATACCCGATTTGATAG
>NZ_FR894873.1:0-12031 GCF_000434255.1 Ruminococcus sp. CAG:379
TGCCACTGTGGTCTGGCTGCCTTCCTCAGTTGTGGAGGATACAACCGGCTCAGTAGAAGTTTCGGTTGTTACTGTGCTAACCTCTGTTACAGAGGTGGTAGTGGTCTCAGTGGTTGTTTCCGTAGTCTTTGCCTTGGTAACAATCTCTCTTGTGATGTTCAGCGCACCGCCTGCTGCTGCACCGGATACCAAATCCAGCTTCAGCTCTACATGCTTTACAGAGCTTACAACTTCCAGACCCTGTGCATCGTAGTAAGCGATCAGCTCGTCCATCTGATCCTCAGGCATATCAGCCTTCATGGTAGCGTTTCCGCCGCCGATTACAACGTTTACGTTGGTCAGAGTACCAAAGTAGCTCATCAGATCACCGTAGCCGATGCTATATACAGCGCCGTACTTTGCCAGGAAGGTGTTTGCATTGCTTGCTGCGTTTGCATAACGAGCTGCCCATGTGCTGCTTGCAGCCAGAATATCCAGGCTCTTGAGTGCCTGCGGATAATACTTGCTGTCGCCGTACAGAGCGTACAGACCGTCCAGAGCATCGTTTACATCAGAACCGTTTCTGGTGGTGCTCATGCCCTTGATCCAGTTGTACTTGTTGGTTACTTCCTGCTTGTAGCCGTCAATGGTCTTCTTGCCGTTTGCCAGCTTGGTCTCCAGAACTTCCTTCAGTTCAGCCGGAGTCTGGGCAGTAATTGCGTTCTTTACGATTGCAGCAGCTTCATCATACTTGCTGTCGATGTAATCGTACAGATCCTCACCAGTGCCATCGCCGAACAGGGTGTAGCTTGTGCCGTTTTCATCAGTGAACAGATATGTAGCACTGATCTTGTTGTCATTGCTCAGACCGGACAGATCCAGGTTCACGGTAACAGAACCCTTTACACTGAAACCGCTGAAGTCCAGAGGAGTCATATAGGATACTGCGTCTGCGCCCAGAGTCTTTTCAACCTGCTTTGCCAGCCGTGCGTTTGCCTCATCAGCAATCAGTGCACCGCTTTCAGCCAGCTCGAAGTTTACCTCATAGGTATCTGTTGTGATTCTTGTGAGTACGCCGGTCTGGATGTTGCCTGCAATGGCAGTTGCCAGCTCATCGTACGCACCATTTCTGAAGAAGTCTGTGTAGCTGTTCAGCAGGTTCTTTGCAACGGATGCATCAACCTCTGCGGTGCCACCAATGTCCGGTGCATTATTCTTGAACAGAGTGTTGAAGTTCAGACCCCATTCAGACTTCTGCTCAGGATTATCCTCAACATCAGGATCAATGTTTGTGAAGCTCTTGATGGTGACATTGGTATCTGCAGCATTTGCTGTCAGAGTAGTCACTGCCGGAGCCGCAAACACACCCTGTGTGAGAACCAGGCAGGTGCTGAGCACGGACGCCATACTTCTCTTGAAGAATGTCTTTTTCATTTGTTTACCTCTCTCCCATTATTCAATATATTCCACTGTTCCGTGCATGTCCTGCACAGCACAGTGTGCCCGCATTCCCGCCGCCGTTTGACATACTCCACCTATTCTCACAGCATACAGGAACGCTTTATAAGACGATTTTATCATAAAAATGCCGTCAAGTCAATATGAATTCCGGTTTTTTTTTAAGAATACATCATAATTTTTTGCCTGATAAAACGCCGCATTTCACCATTTTCTCTGCATGGCGAAAAAGACGGGGTCTACAGTGCTAAAATTTGTATACTTTTCACACAGTCCCTCAGAGCGTAACTCCGTTCAACTTCAGCAGCTCCCGGGCGCTCTCCAGAGAATCTACGCCAGTGGCATTTTTAATAGGCGCAAACTCCTTGTTCCGCTTTACCTCATAGGACAAACAACTGTTCTGCATATGCACCATATCCAGCACCAGCGTCTCGAACTTGTAGCCATTGGGCGCTTCCGGCTCCACCAACTGCCCCTGTTCATTCATATAAGGGATCTTTTTCTTGACCAGGTGCACCGGCATCTGCTGATCCATGATCTTTTGCAGCTTATCCACCCGGAACAGATAGTTGAGGATCACACCATAATTATAGGACAGCCTGCCGCCGGGTTCCCGGAGCGTGCGCATTTCCTCCGTCATTTCATAGTACTCTACAATAGAAGGCTTGCCGTCCTCCAGGCACAGCACGCCCACCCGTTCGTCCGGATCCGCCTTGGCAACCACCTTAGCGCCCGCCTCACAGCCGGATGCAATGGTCGCACCGATAAAGCATGGGTCTGCAATCTGCTGCAGAACGTTATCCACTGCAAACACATTCAGCCATTCCACGCCCCGTTCCTTCAGATCCTTGAGCAGCCCTGCCCGAACCATGGAACTAAACCAGCCGCCGTTACCGTTGGGGGAGCTGCACACTGCCCCGGGCGCTTCCAGCATCATCCTACCGTCAAAATCCGTGCAGGGTGCCATTTCCTGCACAAAAAAGCGAACCTGTCCCGGATCATAGCCAAAATACTTGTGCGCTTCAAAGAAAGCAATAGTATCCGTATTGTTCTTCTCACTGGTCATCACATACAGCGGCACCCAGGAGCCGCAGCGCTTGACCACCTGCAACAGATTCTGTACCAGACATTCAAACAGATACAGCTTCCGGGTCACCCCTACATTCAGCGTACCCTTTGGCCCATCCAGCCCCAGCCGGGTGCCCTGGCCCCCTGCCAGCAGCACGGCGCCGATCTTGCCGTTCTGCAGTGCGTTCAGCCCCTGCACCATATAGAACTTTTCCTTACTGCGGATCTCATCAATGGTCAATGCGCCCAGCGGCATGAATGTGCCTCGTTCTTCTTTTGCCTGATGCTTCAGCCCTGCCAGAACAGACAAATCCATACGGGAAAGCTGCTCCTTCAGCTTCTCCTTCTGTGTGCCGTCCAGTGTCTCATAATAAGAAAGGATGTGTTCCTGTCCGTATCGTCTGAGTGTATCTACCATACATGTATGCCCCCTCGTTTTTGATTACCGCTCTCTCTGTGCGGCATTGCCTATATTATAACAGGTATGTAGAGAAAAAACAAGCGATTTATACAAAAAACCGCCGGACATTCGCCCGGCGGCTCTGCAATTTACTTGTTTGGATTATTCAGCGTCCTCAGAAGAGTATGCAACCTCGTCAGCTTCATCAGCCTTGGCTGCGTCAGCGTCCTCCAGCAGTGCCCGCATGGAAATGCTGATACGCTTCTTTTCCGGATCGATCTCTACGATCTTGACCTGAACCTGCTGACCAACGGAAAGGATGTCCTTTACGTTGTCAACACGCTGGTTTGCGATCTGGGAAATGTGGATCAGACCGTCCACCCCGTCCATGATCTGTGCAAATGCACCGAACTGGGTGATGGAAACAACCGTCGCATCTACCACGTCGCCAACGTGATACTTTGCCAGGAACTGCTCCCAGGGATTGTCTTCCTTCTTCTTGTAGCCCAGGGAAATGCGGTTTGCTTCCGGATCCAGAGCCTTGATGTAAACCTCCAGCATGTCGCCTACCTTGACAACCTCGCTGGGGTGCTTGATGCGCTTCCAGCTCAGCTCAGAAATGTGAACCATGCCGTCAATGCCGCCCAGGTCAACAAATGCACCGTAGCTTGTCAGAGACTTCACTTCGCCAGTGAATACCTGGCCAACCTCTGCGGTCTCCCAGAACTTTGCTCTTGCAGCATCCTTCTGTGCCTTTGCAACAGCCTTGATGGAGCCCACTGCACGGCGGCGCTGCTCATTGACCTCAATGATCTTCAGCTCAACCGGCTTGTTCTTCAGAACGGACAGGTCAGCATCTCTGCCCAGACCGGACTGGGATGCGGGAACGAATACCCGGACGCCATCGCAGGAAACAATCAGACCGCCCTTCACAGCGTTCTGTACGATGCCCTTGAGGATGGTGCCCTCTTCCTTTGCCTTTGCAATGTTCTCAAAGCCTACCAGCTCGTCAACACGGCGCTTGGACAGCAGAACATAGCCCTCGGGGTCATTGATCTTGGTCACGATCAGATCCAGCTCATCACCGGGCTGTACCAGGTCAGCCGGCTTCTTACTGGGATCGTCAGTCAGTTCATCCAGGGGAACATAGCCGGTGTGCTTGGTGCCCACGTCTACGATCGCCTCGTTGTTGTTTACAGAAACAACGTAGCCCTTAACTCTCTCTCCTGTATGTATTTTTTTGAAGGACTGCTCCAGAGCCGCTTCGAAATCAATGTCCTCATCCAGATTATTTTTCGCAATGTCAGTCATGGTTGTTTGTACCTCCTTAATGATATAAGCCGGGGTGGATGCTCCGGCCGTGATGCCGATCCGTTCGGCACCGGAAAAATCGAGCGCAAACAGCTCGCCTGCGTTTTCAATATGGTACGCCTTGCAGTTCCGGCGGCAGACATCGTAAAGCTTGACCGTGTTGGAACTGTTCCGTCCGCCTACCACTACCATGACGTCAGTATCGGCGGAAAGCCGTGCCGCATCCGACTGCCGGCTTGCGGTGGCATTGCAGATCGTATCGAAAACCAGTATATCGGGATCGTCCTTTGGTAATTGTTTCAGACAGTCACCCCATAATAATATATTATACGTTGTTTGCGCGACAATTGCAAGCTTTTTTTTGAATTTCGGTGAATTTTTATCAATGTAACACTTCAGCTCGGTTTCGTCCTTAAAAACTGCACAGTTTTCGTCACAATGACCAACGATCCCCTGCACCTCCGGGTGGGATGCGTCCCCGGCAATCAGAATAAAGTATCCCTTTGCGGACTGCTCCGCCACAATTTTATGGATCCGGGCAACAAAGGGACAGGTAGCATCGATCAGGGGATTCCCCTTTTCGGCGATCTGCTCGTAGATCTTCCTGCCCACCCCGTGGGAGCGGATCACCACCCGCTCTCCCGGCTCCAGCTCCTCCACGGAGCTGACGATCCGGGCGCCCTTGGCGATCATGTCGTTTACCACGTCCGCATTGTGAATGATGGGCCCCAGGGTTGCCACCCGTCCGCCCTTTTCCAACTCCGCATACACCAGCTTCACCGCCCGGTCCACCCCGAAGCAGAAGCCAGCGGTTTTGGCAACTGTGATCTGTACCATACGTCCTCCTTATTCCTGTACCGGCTCTGCCGGGGGCAAGGGCGGCTCATCCACCAGTCCCTTGATCTCCGTCATGATCCGGTTCTTCAGAGCCGCCAGCTCTCTGGGCTTGGGATCCTCCCCCAGTGCCAGCTCCGCCGCCTGAATGGGCTTGCCGAACCGAACGATGATCTGACTGCGGAAATGCAGCTTTCCGGTGAAGGTGATGCCCACCGGCACCACCGGCGCACCGGTCTGGGCAGCGATCAGCGCTACGCCGGTTTTGCCCCTGCCCACTCTGCCGTCCTTGGATCGGGTGCCCTCCGGAAAGATCATCAGCACTCTGCCGCTGCGCACATATTGCTCCGCCGTTTCGATCACGCCGTTGTCACCGGCACCCCGGGTCACCGGGAACGCCCCCAGCTTCCGGATCAGCCAACCAAAAAATTTGTTCCGGAACAGCTCCTCCTTTGCCATGAACACACAGCGCTGTCCCCGCAAACGGGTGGCAAGCAGGGGCGGATCCGCATAGCTTCTGTGGTTGGACGCCAGCACAAAGCCCCCGGATGTGGGAATGTGCTCCCTGCCCTCCACCTGGATGTGATAAAAGAGGAAATAGAGGAATCTGACCACCCAGTATCCGAAACAGTACAGCATTACAGTCCCAGCCTTTCCCGGCACAGATCCAGCAGATGGTCGATCACCTGCTGCTGATCCATCTGGGTGGTGTCCACCAGCACCGCATCCTCCGCCTGCCGCAGGGGGGATACTGCCCGGTTCCGGTCAGCCTCATCCCGCTTGATGATATCCTGCAAAATCTCCTCCATAGGGGGGCAATCCGGCTTTGCGGACAGCTCCAGATACCGGCGGCGGGCACGCTCCTCCGGGGAGGCAGTCAGGAAGATCTTCAGATCCGCATGAGGCAGCACCACCGTACCAATGTCCCGCCCGTCCATAATCACGTTGTTCTGCTTGGCAAGCTCCAGCTGTAAATCAAACAGATACTGCCGGACTGCCGGAATGGCGGAAACCACCGATGCAGCCATGGAAATCTCCGGGGTGCGGATCAGTCCGGACACATCCTCTCCGCACAGGATCACATGCTGGGTGCCTTCGGAAAAGCACAGGGAGATCTCCGCCGTTTGCAGGGCTGCGGTGATCTGCTCCGGAGTCTCCGCCCCTTTCCGCTTTGCATGCAGCGCCACCGTCCGGTACAATGCCCCGGTGTCCACATAAATAAAGCCAAGTGCTGCTGCCACCGCCCGGGCGATGGTGCTTTTTCCGGCGCCTGCCGGGCCATCGATTGCAATATTGATACTCATATCCGTTCCTTCCCTGCCTTACATGCTGCATCCGGCTGCATAACCGGTGGCAAAGGCAATCTGTAAATTAAATCCCCCTGTGTAGGCATCCACGTCCAGCAGCTCGCCGGCAAAAAACAATCCCGGCAGCAGCTTGGATTCCATGGTTTTGGGGCTGACCTCCTTGACGGATACGCCCCCCCGTGTGATGATAGCTTCGCTGATGGGCCGGAAGCCCTGCACCGTCAGAGGAAATGCCTTGAGAAATGCGCCGAACGCCAGCCGCTGTGCCTTGGTGATCTGATTCACCCGGATGTTCCCGTCCATACCGGACAACTGAATCGCAGCCGGGATCATGCCCTTCGGCAGCAGCTTTGACAGGGCGTTGAACAGGGTTCTGTTCTGGAACAGCTGAAAATCCCGCTGAAGCCGCAGATCCAGCTGCTCCGGGGTCAGCCCCGGCTTTAAGTCAATGCTCAATGTGTACCGATCCGGCTCCATTTGGGGAATGTGACAGCTGGCACTGAGCACCAGAGGGCCGGATACCCCAAAGTGGGTGAACAGCATCTCCCCAAGCTCCTGGAACAGGCATGTTTTTCCGTCATACAGGGAGAGGGTCACATTCCGCAGGGACAGCCCCATCATATCCCGGCACTGCTTCTCCCGGATCACCAGGGGAACCAGGGAGGGCTCCGGCGGAACGATGGTATGCCCTGCCCGGCGGGCAATGCCATACCCGTCCCCGGTGGAGCCGGTGGCGGGATAGGACATGCCCCCGGTGGCAAGCAGTACGGATTCCGCTTCATATGCCGCTCCATCCACCAGCAGTCCCCGGCAGCAGCCGTCCTCCAGGAGCAGATCCGTCACCTGCCCCGGAATCACCTGCACCCCCAGCCGACGGCATTCCTGCCGCAGGGCGAAGACAATCTCTCCGGCGCTGTCGCTGACCGGAAATACCCGGTTGCCCCGCTCGGTTTTCAGCCGAACCCCCAGGGCTTCAAAAAATTCCATCACATCCGCCGGACTGCATGCGGAAAAGGCACTATATAAAAACCTGCCGTTCCGGGGAGTATTGGCGAGCAGGGTGTCCCGGTCACAGTTGTTGGTCACGTTGCAGCGTCCCTTCCCGGTGATCCGCAGCTTCTTTCCCAGTTCCCCCTTGGGGTTATGCTCCACAATCCCCACACGCCGTCCCCGTCGGGCAGCAGTGATCGCCGCATAGCAGCCTGCTGCGCCCCCTCCGGCAATCAGACAATCCAATGTACTCATGGCTTGCTCCTCAGCCGCCGATACCTTTCGGCGATCTTCTCCCGGCGGCGGCTGGTTTCCGCTGCATCCACACAAATGCCAGACCCGGTCTGCACCAGCACGTCCCCTTCCCTTACATCCGGAGGCAGCTGCTGCCGGGACAGCTCCAGCCTGCCCTCCTCCGTTTCAATGACGGCAATGCCGCCCTCTATCCGATCCAGTATCCACATGCTAAGCCGCCTCTCTTTCCCAGTGCACTTGAATATCCCTGCCGTCGGCTACCATAACAATGGTGCCCAGCAGATCCGTCCGGTAAATTTTATCCGTATAGTTTTCCAGCCGCTTCACCGTGTTGGCATTGGGGTGATTGTAGGAATTGTCCCCGCATTCGATCACCGCCATGGCTGGGGTTACTGCCTCCAGGAACTTCTTTTTGGTGGAGGTGCTGCTGCCGTGATGCCCCACCTTCAGAACATCCACCGGCGCAAGGCTCTGCGCTGTCAGCAGCTCCTTTTCCGCCTTTTCCTCCATATCCCCGGTAAACAGAAAGCTGTTGTCCCCATAGGTGAGCCGTGCCACCACGGAATAATTGTTCAGACTTTTGTAATCCGTACCCAGAGGCCCCAGGATTTCCAGCACCGCCCCCTGATCCAGCGTAAACCGATCCCCGGGAGATACGATCTCCAGGGTCAGGGATGCCTGTTCCACTGCGTCCAGAAACCGTTCATAGCTGGCAGTGGCAGGCAGATCCGCCTCCGGAATGTCCGACACCAGCACATGCTCCGCCGGAATCTCCCTCAGCACCCGGGGCAGTCCCCCGATGTGATCCGAGTGGGGATGGGTGGCGATCACATAGTCCAGGGATCGGACCCTCTGCCCCTGCAAATACTGTACCACCGTGTCCCCGGCTTCCTGCTCTCCGGCGTCAATGAGAATCTCCGTTTCGCCGCACCGGATCAAGGTACAGTCCCCCTGCCCCACATCGATAAAATGCACGGACAAGGTGCCTTCCGCCGGGGCAGTCCTGGTTCCGCTGCGCTGCCGGATCAGATTGCACAGCAGCAGACCCAGGATTAGCAGCACCGTCAGCCCGACGGACAACGCCGGACTCAGCGCTTGCCTCTTCGGTCGGTACCCTTCCCTTTTCGCCATTTCTGCCCGTCCTTTCTGCTCCGAGTCCTGTCAGCGGCAGGGATTCTGCGTGCAGGCTCCTCCGGTGCCACCAGGCAATCCGGCCCGGTACCGATAAGATCCCGCCTGCCTGCTTTTTTCAATGCCGCCAGCACCAGCACCTTGTTCCTGGGCTGAAAATACTGGAGCAGCGCCCGCTGCATAGCCTTCTCCTCCGGGGTCTTGGGCACATACACCGGTTCCATGGTATAGGGATCCATCTCCGTGTAGAACATACAGGTGGATAAGGTACCCGGGGTAGGATAGAAATCCTGCACCTGCTCCGGGTGGATATGCTGCTGCTTTAAAAAGACCGCCAGCTCCACCGCCGCCTGCAGGGTGCTCCCCGGATGGGAGGACATGAGGTAGGGCACCAGATACTGCTCCTTGCCCATGCCCTTGGTGATCTCGTAGAATTTCTTCTGGAAGGCAAGATACGCCTCAATATGGGGTTTCCCCATTTTATCCAGCACCGCCGCCGCACAATGCTCCGGCGCCACCTTCAGCTGTCCGCTCACATGATACCGGATCAGCTCCCGCAGAAAGGTGTCGTCCGGATCCGCCATCAGGTAATCATAGCGGATGCCGGAGCGGATGAACACCCGCTTGACCCCCTTGATCTTCCGGAGCCGCCGCAGCATATGCAGGTACTCCCGGTGATCCGCATGCAGCCCCTTGCAGGGAGTGGGCGCCAGGCACTTTTTCCCCTTGCACAGACCGGCGGTCAGCTGCTTTTCACAGGAAGGATGCCGGAAGTTGGCGGTGGGGCCTCCCACGTCATGGATATAGCCCTTGAAATTGGGCATCCGCACGATCCGCTCCGCCTCCCGGATCACGGATTCCTCGCTGCGGACAGTGATCCGCCTGCCCTGATGCAGGGCAATGGAGCAGAAGTTGCAGAAACCGAAGCAGCCCCGGTTATGGGTGATGGAAAACTGTACCTCTGCAATCCCCGGCACTCCTCCCTGGGCTTCATAGCTGGGGTGGTAGGTACGGGTATAGGGCAGGCTGTACACCCAGTCCAGCTCCTCCGTGGTCAGAGAAAGCGCCGGCGGATTCTGCACCAGCATCCGGCTGCCATGCCGCTGGATCACCCGCTTGCCATACACCTCATCCTGCTGATCGTACTGAATCCGGCACGCCTTGGCGTATGCCTTCTTGCTCTCACACACCTGGGCATAGCTGGGGCATTCCGCCGCTCCAAAGGGGGTATGCTCCGGAGCGGTCATATAGCAGCTGCCCCGGATCTCCGTCAACTCCCCCACCGGGATCCCGTCCCGCAGACCCCGGGCAACCTCCAGAATGGAGTGCTCCCCCATGCCGAACAGCAAAAGATCCGCACCGCTTTCCTCCAGAATGGAGGGGCGCACCCGGTCGTCCCAGTAGTCATAGTGAGCGAACCGGCGCAGAGATGCCTCCAGTCCCCCGATAATCAGGGGTATATCCCCGTACAGCTGCCGGATCTTCTGACAGTACACCAGTACCGCCCGATCCGGTCGCTTGCCGGCTTTGCCCCCTGGGGAATAGGCATCCTCCGAGCGCTTCCGTTTGGCGGCAGTGTAGTGTGCCACCATGGAGTCGATGTTGCCGGAGGTCACCAGGAATCCAAGCCTGGGTCTGCCGAACCGGGTGAAATCCTGGTCACTGCGCCAGTCCGGCTGGGACACGATGGCAACGGAAAAACCCTTCGCCTCCAGCACCCGGGAGATGATGGCTGCTCCGAAGCTGGGGTGATCCACATAGGCGTCCCCGATCACATACACAAAATCCGGCACATCGATCCCCCGGGCGTTCAGCTCCTCCCGGGTCATGGGCATCATTCCTGTATCCGGCATACTGCTCCTCCTAGTTTGATTCCTGTCGGCGCATCCGCCGCTCTGCCGCCTGCTGGGGACTGATGAGCACCTTCCGGGGCTTTGCCCCCTCATGGGGGCCGATGACACCCATTTCCTCCAGCTCATCCATGATCCGTGCCGCCCGGGCATAGCCCAGCTTCAGCTTCCGCTGCAAGGAGGAGGTGGATGCCTGTCCCAGCTCCACCACCACGTCAATGGCACGGTCGATCAGTTCATCGTCCCCCTCTGCCCGGTCGCTGCTGTCGTCCTCAAAGCGCTCCCCCTTCACGGCAGGCATGCTTTGCTCCACAGCCTCCATAATATCGTGGCTGTATTCCGCTTTGGCTTCTTCCTTGATGTAGCCAACCACCCGCTCGATTTCCTCGGTGGAGCAGTAGCAGCCCTGCACCCGGACAGGCTTGGGCAGACCGTTGGGAAAGTACAGCATATCCCCGTGTCCCAACAGCTTTTCTGCGCCGCCCACGTCCAGGATATTCCGGGAGTCCATCTGACTCTTGACGGACAGGGCGATCCGGCTGGGCACGTTGGATTTGATAAGTCCTGTAATGACATCCGCCGTGGGCCGCTGGGTGGCGATGATCAGGTGCATCCCGGCAGCTCTTGCTTTCTGGGCGATCCGGCACACCGCATCCTCCACTTCCTTGGAGGAGGTCATCATCAGATCCGCAAACTCGTCAATGACGATCACAATCTGGGGCAGCGGATCCAGATCCTCCCGCTTTGCCGCCAATGCGTTGAAGTCCTTCAGATCCCGCACATTATAGCTGGCACACAGGGCATACCGGCGATCCATCTCCTGGGTCGCCCAGTTCAAAGCGCCTGCCGCCTTCCGGGGATCCGTCACCACCGGGATCAGCAGATGTGGGATCCCGTCGTAGATCTTGAATTCCACGATCTTCGGGTCGATGAGCACCAGCTTCACCTCCGTAGGCTTTGCGTGGTACAGGATGCTCATAATAATGCCGTTGGTGCAGACGGACTTACCGGAGCCGGTTGCCCCGGCGATGATCATATGGGGCATTTTCGCAATATCTCCCAGAATGATGTTGCCGTCAATGTCCTTGCCCACTGCAAAGGACAGCTTGCTTTTGGATTCGGTAAACTGCCGGCTCTCCAGGATCTCCCGGATGCCAACCATATCCTTGTGGGCGTTTGCCACCTCGATGCCCACTGCCGGCTTTCCGGGAATGGGGGCTTCGATCCGCACACCCCCTGCCGCCAGATTCAGAGCAATGTCATCCGCCAGGCTTGTGATCTTGGCGATCTTCACCCCGGCGGAGGGCTGTACCTCATACCGGGTGACCGTAGGGCCCCGGTTGATGCCGGTGATCCGCACCTGCACGCCGAAGCTGTTGAGCGTGTCCACCAGAATATCCGCATTCTGCCGCAGCTCCAGCGCCGCATTGGGATCCGCCGCCTTGCTG
>NZ_FR894874.1:0-2430 GCF_000434255.1 Ruminococcus sp. CAG:379
GCGGCGCTTCTTGCTCTGGGCTGCCACCTGTGCCGCAGCTGTCAGACCGGCAAGTGCAACTGGGGCATTGCAACCCAGCGGCCGGAGCTTGTGAAGCGGCTGAACCCGGAGATCGGCTATCAGCGGCTGGTGAACCTGGTGACTGCTTGGCGGCATGAGCTGATGGAGCTGATGGGCGGCATGGGCATCAATTCCATCGAGAGCCTCCGGGGCAACCGGCTGATGCTCCGGGGCGTGGGGCTTACCGACCGGGAGCTGGAGATCCTTGGCATCAAGCATGCAGGTGAGTGATGGTCGAATTTTGCAGGAAAAGAGGAGAAACACCCATGAAACGAGTATATGTAAATGAGGAATGGTGTCTGGGATGCCACCTTTGTGAATATTACTGTGCATTTGCGGAAACCGGCAAGCCCAATATGGCGCTTGCCCTGAAGCATCAGACCATCCGCCCCCGGATCCATGTGGAGGAGGAAAACGGCGTGCATTTTGCCGTATCCTGCCGCCACTGTGAGGATCCCCTGTGCGTCAAAAGCTGTCTGACCGGGGCGCTGTCCGTGCAGGACGGGGTGATCCGCATCAACTCCGACCGGTGTATTCACTGCTACACCTGTATTCTTGCATGTCCCTACGGGGCGATCGTCCCCTCCGACAACGGAGCGGTGAAAAAGTGTGAGCTGTGCGTGAACACTGCCACCGGATTGCCCAATTGCGTACAGGGCTGCCCCAACGGCGCCATTGTATTTGAGGACAGCGAGGAAAGGAAGGTGTCAGTATGAAATATGTGATCATCGGCAACTCCGCCGCAGCCATCGGCGCAGTGGAGGCCATTCGGAAAACCGACCGGACAGGACAGATCCTGATCCTTTCCTCCGAGCCCTATCACACCTACTCCCGGCCGCTGATCTCCTACCTGCTGCTGGGGAAAACCACAGAGGAGAAGATGCTGTACCGGGACCGGGACTTCTACGAGAGGATGCACTGCGACTTCCGGCCCAATACCACGGTGGTAAAGCTGGATCCGGAACAGAAGCAGGTGCTTCTGGCGGACGGCAGTGCCGAATCCTACGACAGGGTACTGGTTGCCACCGGTTCCTCCCCCTTCGTGCCTCCCATGGCGGGGCTGGATACGGTGGAGCACAAGACCACCTTCGGCTCCCTGGAGGACGCAAAGCGTCTGTCCGGCATGATCGGCAGCAAGAGCCGGGTGCTCATCATCGGCGCAGGGCTGATCGGTCTGAAATGCGCCGAGGGCATTGCGGATACGGTCAAGTCCATCACAGTGGTGGATCTGGCACCCCGGGTGCTGTCCAGTATTCTGGACGATGCAGCCTCCGCAAGGATCAAGCATTACCTGGAGCAGCATGACCTGCGATTCTTCCTGGGGGAGAGCGTGAAGGAATTTTCCGGCAATACTGCCATCCTCACCGGCGGCGGGCAGATCGAGTTTGACTGCCTGGTACTGGCGGTGGGCGTGCGTGCCAATACCGCCCTGGTGAAGGATGCAGGAGGCGCAGTGGGCAGGGGCATTACCGTGGATGACCATATGCGCACCAGCCTGCCGGAGGTATACGCCGCCGGGGACTGCACCGAAAGCATGGACTGCGCCGAGCAGCAGATCAAGATCATGGCGCTGCTGCCTAACGCCTATATGCAGGGGGCATGCGCCGGGGCGAATATGGCGGGGCAGGAGGCTGTGTTTGACACCGCCATTCCCATGAACTCCATCGGTCTGTTCGGGCTTCATATGATGACCGCCGGTTCCTATCACGGGGAAACCTTTGTACAGGACGACGGCACCGGCTTCAAGGAGCTGTTTTACGAGAACGACCGGCTGTGCGGCTATATCCTCATCGGGGATATCCACCGGGCAGGCATTTACACCGCAATGATCCGCAACCGCACCCCCCTGAGCAGCGTGGACTTTGACCTGCTGTGCCGGGAGCCGGAGCTGATGGCGTTCAGCCAGGCGGATCGGAAGGTTATGTTAGGAGGGCGTGAGAAATGACACTTTCTGCAAAAGAGCTTGGATATGAAAAGCTGAACGAAGCTGTGCGCCATGCCGCCGGAGAGATCCAGATCAACGACTGCTTCGGGGAACGGTTCATCGGCTGCGGCGCAGCGGACAAGACCATTACCATCAACGGCACCCCGGGCAACGCCATGGGGGCATATCTGAACGGCGCTACCATGATCGTCAAGGGCAATGCCCAGGATGCAGTGGGGGATACCATGAACGCCGGCAGGATCGTGATCCACGGCAACGCAGGAGACGCCCTTGGGTACGCCATGCGGGGCGGCGAGATCTACGTCAAGGGCAGCGCAGGCTACCGGGCGGGGATCCATATGAAGGAATATATGGAAAAGCGTCCCTTGATCGTCATCGGCGGCAGCACCGGCAGCTTCCTTGGGGAGTATCTTGCCGGCGGGCTG
>NZ_FR894874.1:2457-3848 GCF_000434255.1 Ruminococcus sp. CAG:379
CGTGCTGGGACTGGACACGGATCAGGTGCCGGTGGGGAATTTCACCGGAACCGGTATGCACGGGGGGCATATCTGGATCCGCAGCAGCGTGAAGCCCACAAACCTGCCAGCCCAGGTGTGCGTGGAGGAGGCAGACCCCCAGGAGATCCTGCCCTATATCGAGAATTATGCAAAGCTGTTCGGGGTTTCTGTGGAAACCATTCTGGCAAAGCCCTTTTACCGGCTGAGCCCCAACGCCAAGAACCCCTACAAGCGGCTGTATACAGTGAACTAACGGCAATACCCCACAGATGCTGTGGGGTATTCCCGACTTTCAGGAGGTGCTGTCGGTGAAGCCGACCATTCAGGAGATCTCCGCCTTTGTGCGGGAGAATGATGTGAAATTTATCCGCCTTGCGTTCTGCGATCTGTACGGGGTGCAGAAGAATATTTCGATCCTGCCCAGCGAGCTGCTCCGTGCCTATCACGAGGGTATCCCCTTTGACGCCAGCGCCATTGCGGGCTTCACCGACGTGACCGAATCCGACCTGTTCCTGGTGCCGGAGCTTTCCACCCTGTCCGCCCTGCCCTGGCGTCCCCAGCAGGGCGGCGTCATCCGGTTCTACTGCGACATCAAGCGGCCGGACGGCAGTATTTTTGAGTCGGACACCCGTGCTACGCTGAAACGGGTGGTGGAGGAGTGCAGGAGTATGGATTACGCCTGCCGGATGGGTACCGAGTGTGAATTCTACCTGTTCAAGACCGATGAAAACGGCGCTCCCACCGCCATTCCCCTGGACGGCGGCAGCTACTGCGATGTAGCGCCCCTGGACAAGGGGGAGAATGTGCGCCGGGAGATCTGCCTGTGTCTGGAGGAGATGGGCATCACCCCGGAGACCTCCCACCACGAAGTGGGCAGCGGACAGAACGAGATCGATTTCAAGACGGCGGAGCCTCTGGCGGCAGCGGAAAACCTGCTGACCTTCCAGACGGTGGTGCGGAATATTTCCGCCCGGAACGGTCTGAGCGCATGCTTCCTGCCCAAGCCTCTGCCGGATCAGAGCAGCAGCGGCATGCATGTGAATCTGACCCTGCTGCGGGAGGGGCAGAACCTGTTTGCCAGCCGCAGTGAAGCATCCAGACAGTTTATGGCAGGCATCCTCCACCGGTCGGCGGAGATGACCGCATTTCTGAACCCCATTGCAAACTCCTATGACCGGCTTGGCTCCAACCATGCGCCCCTGTACATCAGCTGGTCTCCCCAGAACCGGTCCCAGCTGATCCGGCTGCCGGCTGCCACCGGGGACAAGGTGCAGATGCAGCTGCGGTCTCCGGATCCTATGGTGAACCCCTATCTGGCGTTCTCTCTGATCCTCGCCGCCGGGCTGGAGGGCATCCGGGACAGGCGGGAG
>NZ_FR894874.1:3865-6728 GCF_000434255.1 Ruminococcus sp. CAG:379
GACAGGCGGGAGCTGGCACCGCCTCTGAACGAGAATCTGTACCTGGCGCCCCCTTCCGTGACGGACAAGCTGGAAAAACTGCCTACAAGCCTCCGGGAGGCGCTGTCCATTGCGGAGCAGTCGGACTTTGTACACCGGGTACTGGGAGAGAAGATCTGCGCCCACTACTTTGCCGGGAAGCGGAACCAGCTATAAGGCGATTTATGCCGAATGTTCCACGTGGAACAATATGCTAGTCGAAAGGAGGGAGCCACATGGAGCGGGGACTCATCATCTCCTCAACAGAAAAGAGCGTTTCCTTTTTCCGGGATATGCTGGGGCATGCGGGGATCCGGGATCTGACGGTGGTTTCCTCCGCCGGAGAGGCACGGCGCCGGATGCTGGAGTACGAATACGACATCTGCGTCATCAACGCCCCTCTGCCGGACGAATACGGGGAGAGTCTGAGCTGCAGCATTGCCCTGCACACCACCAGTGAGGTGATCCTGGTGGTGAAGGCGGAGCAGTTCGACTCCATCTGCCACAAGGTGGAGGACTGCGGGGTCATTACGGTGGCAAAGCCGGTGAACCGGGGGCTGTTCTGGAACGCCATCAAGGTGACACAGGCGGCAAGCGTGAAGATGCAGCGCATGTACTGCGAGAACCGGAAATTACAGCAGAAGATCGAGGATCTGCGGATCGTGGATCGGGCGAAATGTGCGCTGATCTCCTATTTGCGCATGTCGGAGCAGGAGGCTCACAAGTACATAGAGCGGCAGGCTATGGATATGCGGCTGCCCAAGCGGGAGATTGCAGAGGAGATCCTGCGGACATATGAGGTATGACGGGAGCCGAAAGACTCCCGTTTTTGCGCCCTTTGCCTTTCGGTGACCATTTGCTTTTTTGCGGTTTCTTATAGTCTGCGTGCTGGGGATACGCAGTATCTGCGTGCTGGGTACACGCAGTACCGTTCTACCGGAGTCTTGGGGAGACAACCCGGGGGAAGGGGGGCAGCCCAGCTGCAATCCCCCTTCCCCTTCCGGGTTTTCTCCCCCAGTCCCCCGCTTTCCGCCTTCCCCATCCCCCTTTGGCATACACCCGTAGGCTGCACGTTTTCACAATGTTATACAGAACGGTACAAAACCTGTCTGGCGGCTGAAATCGTGGGAATGGTTCAGCACGCACGTTCTCCTCAAGAGTGGGGAGGGTTGTGGAAAAGAGAGCGCGAGAGAAAACCGTTGGGAGGGGAGAGAATAAGCATCTGTAGATGCGCTCTCTCCCCTCTCAAAGAGGTTGTCGCTCGCATCCCGGTAGATGGGTCATGCGTGACCCATCCGGTTAATCAAATAGAGTCACGCTGTACGGTTAATCAAATAAAATCACACGCATCTCCCCAAGACAGCGGTAAAACGGTACTGCGTAATTGGAGCACGCAGAGCATCAAAGACGACACAAAGAAAACGGTCACGCAAACAGGCAAATCAGCAAGGCGTGCATCGGCGACAGAATCCCCTTGCATTTTCCTCTGGAATATAGTAGAATAGAACAGAGAAGAAGGGGGAATGGACATGCAGATTTTATTCATCGGGGACGTGGTGGGCAAAAGCGGCTGCCGGTACCTGGAGCGGACGCTGCCGGAGCTGCGGCGGCAGTATGGGGCGGACGTGACCATCGTCAACGGGGAGAATTCCGCCCCGGGCAACGGCATCACCGCCGCCTCCGCCCAGCAGATTTTCCAGTGCGGAGCGGATCTCATCACCACCGGGAACCACGCCTTTCAGCGCCGGGACAGCCTTGCCATCTTTGAGCGCCGGGATGTGCTTCGACCGGCAAATTACCCGGAGGGCTGCCCGGGGCACGGGGTGGAGATCCTGGATCTGGGACGGTGCCGGGTGGCGGTGTTGAATCTGATGGGCACCGTGTTCCTGGAGGCGCTGGACAATCCCTTTGCGGCGGCGGACGCTTTGCTGGCGGAGATCGATACCCCGAATATTTTCGTGGATTTCCACGCCGAAGCCACCTCCGAGAAAAAATGCATGGGCTATTACCTTGCCGGACGGGTCACGGCGGTGTGCGGCACCCATACCCATGTGCAGACGGCGGACGAGGAGATCCTGGAGGGGCACACCGGGTATATCACCGACGCAGGCATGACCGGGCCGGCACGGTCTGTGCTGGGCGTGGACGTGCAGCGTGCCACCGACAAGCAGCGGCTCCACTGCCCGGTGCAGTTTATCGAAGCGGCAGGAGAAGCCATGCTGAACGGGGTTTCGATCACATTCGACCCGTCTACTGGCAAATGTACCAAAATTGAACGGATCATTATGAGAGAATCCACAAATGTGCGGTAATACTCTTGCAATTTTGTCCTCTCTGTAGTATAATGAGAAAAGTTTAGAGCAACACCGCACAAAGAATGTGTGATATGACGGAAAATTCGTCAGCAGATGCTACGCATAGCCGACAGGCTGGCTTTATGCGGTGTTGCCTTAGGGCGCAGCCCTGGCAGCTGGCGTACCAGTCAAATGCAGCATACGCAACATTAAACAATCAAGAAACAAGGAGGATTCCACCATGGAGGTTCTGAAAGTATCATCAAAATCCGTACCCAATTCCGTTGCAGGTGCCATTGCGGCAGTGATCCGGGAGCAGCGCACCGTGGAAGTGCAGGCAGTGGGTGCCGGGGCAGCAAACCAGGCGATCAAGTCCATTGCGGTGGCACGAGGCTATCTGGCACCCATCGGGATCGACCTGATCTGCATTCCTGCTTTTGCTAATATCGTCATTGACGGCGAGGATCGGACAGCCATCAAGCTGATCTGCGAACAGAGATAAGGCAGCCCGGAGCGGTTGCCTTCTACAGGCGGCGCCGGGGCATCCGGCT
>NZ_FR894874.1:6752-7659 GCF_000434255.1 Ruminococcus sp. CAG:379
CCGCCTGTTTTGCATGCAGACACATTCTCGCCGAAAGGATCCGTCTATGAACGAACTGTTCCGTCCCATTTCCGCCCTGCGGGGGGTGGGGGAGAAGCGTGCCAAGGCATACGCCAGGCTGGGTATTCAGACTCCCTACGACCTGCTGTTTCATATTCCCCGTTCCTACCTGGATTTCCGCAATCCGGAGCCGGTGCTGTCCGCCCCCCTGGATACCCCCTGCGTGGTGGAGGGGTGCATCACCCGGAAGCTGCCGGAGCAGCGGATCCGGAAGGGGCTTTCTGTGTTCAAAGCCACTGCCACCGACGGGGAAAGCGACTTCACGGTGGTGTTCTACAACAATTTCTACGCCTTTGACGCTCTGAAGGTGGGGGAAACTTATCGGTTCGCCGGCAAGCTGACGGGGACGCTGCTGCGCCGGGAGATCCATTCCCCCCAGTACCTCCGGGCGGAATGCCCGGTGCTGATGAAGCCGGTGTATCCACTCACCAACGGGCTGACCAACCCCATGGTGCAGGCAAATATGCGGCAGGCACTGGAGCTTTTGCGCCGGGAGCCCTTTGACGGACTGCCCTCCGGCATCCGGCGGCAGTATGACCTGTGTACCCTGCCGGAGGCGCTTGGAGTGGTGCATCAGCCTGCGTCAGAGCCGATTTTACAGGAGGCAAAGCGGCGGCTTGCCTTTGATGCCCTGCTGCAATTGCAGCTGGGTATGCTGATGCTCCGGAACAGAAGCCGTGCCCAGACCGCCTATACCATGGATCCGGACACGGATCTGACTCCCTTTTATGCCTCCCTGCCCTTTGCCCCCACCAACGCCCAGAAGCGCTCCATTGCGGAGATCTGTGGGGATTTATGCAGAACCGTGCCTGCCAACCGGCTGCTGCAAGGGGACGTGGGCAGCGGC
>NZ_FR894874.1:7677-9036 GCF_000434255.1 Ruminococcus sp. CAG:379
ACGTGGGCAGCGGCAAGACGGCGGTGGCGGCGGCGGCATGCTACTTCACATGCAAAAACGGCTTCCAGAGCGCTCTGATGGCGCCCACGGAGATCCTTGCCACCCAGCATTACCATACCCTGGATGGCTTCTTGTCCCCCCTGGGCATCCGGGTGGGGCTGCTGACCGGATCCCTGCCTGCCAAGGAAAAGCGCCGGATCCGCACCGCCCTGCAGGCTGGAGAGCTGGACGTGCTGGTGGGTACCCATGCTCTGATCCAGAAGGACACGGTGTTTCCGGCGTTGGGACTGGTCATCACCGACGAGCAGCACCGGTTCGGGGTGGGACAGCGTGCTGCCCTGGCGCAAAAGGGGGGCACCCCCCACAAGCTGGTCATGTCCGCCACCCCCATCCCCAGGACTCTGGCACTGATCGTGTACGGGGATCTGGACATTTCCGTGCTGGACGAGCTGCCGGTGGGACGGCTGCCCATCCGCACCTATGCGGTGACGGGAAAGCTGCGGCAGCGTGCCTATGGCTTTGTCCGGAGCCGGATGGATGCCGGAGAGCAGGCGTATATTGTATGCCCCATGATCGAGGAGGGGGAAAGCGACCTGCTGGCAGTGACCAGCTATGCGGAGCAGCTCCGTGCCGGGGAATTTGCTGCATACCGGGTGGGATTGCTCCACGGGAAAATGAAGCCGGCGGAGAAGGAGCAGGTGATGGCATCCTTCAAGGCGGGAGAACTGGATCTGCTGGTCTGCACCACCGTGGTGGAGGTGGGGGTGGATGTACCCAACGCCACGGTGATGCTGATCGAGAACTCGGAGCGGTTCGGTCTGTCCCAGCTGCATCAGCTCCGGGGGCGGGTGGGCAGAGGCAGCAAGCAGAGCCACTGCATCCTCATTACCGACAGCACCTCGGAGGAAAGCCGGGAGCGGCTCCGGGTGCTGAGCAGCACCACCGACGGGTTCCGGATCGCCGAGGAGGATCTGAAGCTGCGGGGGCCGGGGGATTTCTTCGGCAGTGCCCAGCACGGTCTGCCTCCGGTGCATCTGGCGGAGCTGGCAGAGGATATGGAGCTGGTGCGGCAGACCCAGCAGGCGGCACGGGATATCCTGGAGGCGGATCCCCAGCTGCGGGATCCGGTGAACCATGCACTGCGGGCGGACGTGGTGCGGCTGTATGCGAGAAACGGGGAAAACGGTCTGAATTAGACGAATCCGTCAGAAGGAAGGCCGTTTTCTGCATGGTGCTTGTGCAAAGCATACAAAGTACAGATTTTTCGCAAAAAGGGGTTGACTTTTTTGCGGATCCGTAGTAAAATAATAAAGTCGTCAGAGACGATACAAAAAAGTGGGAGCTTAGCTCAGCTGGGAG
>NZ_FR894875.1:0-3235 GCF_000434255.1 Ruminococcus sp. CAG:379
ATACCCGGCTGACCTCCATGACTGTCACCGGTCAGGAGCTGCTGACCCAGGACAAGGTGAGCCTGCGGATCAGCTATGTGTATAGCTACCGGATCACAGACTATGTGCGGATCGCTTTGGAGATCAACGATTTCAAGGAGCAGTTGCATGTGGCAGCCCAGCTGGCGCTCCGGGATTATGTAGGCATGCACCTGCTGGACGAGATCCTGGAAAGCAAGGAGGAACTGTCCGACTATGTGACCGGGCGGCTCCGGGAAAAGGCGGAGAAGCTGTTTGTGGAGATCATCGACGGAGGCGTGAAGGACATCATCCTGCCCGGGGAGATCCGGGACATCATGAACACGGTGCTGGTGGCGCAGAAGCGTGCCCAGGCCAGCGTCATTACCCGCCGGGAGGAGGTTGCTTCCACCCGTTCCCTGCTGAATACAGCCAAGCTCATGGACGAGAACCGCACCCTGTATAAGCTCAAGGAGCTGGAGAGCATCGAGCGGATCTGCAGCAATGTGGGCAGTATCAGCCTCAGCGGCGGCTCGGATCTGCTGACCCAGCTGGCAGGACTGCTGCAGGGGGAGAAATAGAGGAAAGCGCCTTCGGAGCATCCGGAGGCGCTTTTTGCGGGCGAAATGCCGTACCATATGCCGAGCATCGTTCCATCTTGACAAACCATAGGTGTTGTGCTACAATGGAAACGGAAACAGGTTAGCGATTGCTAATCTTTTTTGTCATTTTTTATCGCTTTTTGGCGAACTATGTAGAAAAGAGGATGAAGATCATGTAAAACTTTCTGAACGATGAAAAAATCCGTTATTTTGCAATCGGCGTACTGGCGGCAACAGCAGGCGTAAAGTTCCTGAGGAGCCGGTTTTTCCATGACGGCTGTGTGAAGGCAGTTGCCGGCGGCATGAAGCTCCGGGAGGATGCAGCAGCGTCTTTGACCAAGATCAAGGAGGATGCTGAGGATATTCGGTTTGACGAAAAGGAATCACTTAATTGTGTTGTTTCTCTTCCCACCGTTTTACTCGTTTTCTAAGAAAACCAAACCAAATAATTACTGTTAAAATTGGAATACTCAATAACATCCATGGTCTAAAAGAGGTGTTTTCTGTTACTGCATAATCTTCATTACTTTCATTATCTTTATACCTAAGGTTCCCGTATTGCAGATAGTATCGTCCTTTATCTGTTATCAGTTCGTCTTCATGCATTTCAAGTTCGCCCCAGAATTTCTCTGTATTATCAGTAACTGGACAGCTATAAAGTTGGTAATCCTCATATCCGTTTATTATAACAAGGTCATATTTTGAACCACAATCACTTGATAAGTTCAGATATATAAGTAATGTATTTTTATCCCATTGCAAAATTACCTTGGTTCGTGTAAGATTAGTATAAATTGCAAAATCAAAGTTGCCGTATTCATCGTAAACATTAATATTAGACGGATTAATACAAGTTGCTATTTTACCATTATCGGAAACGTCAAATGATTTTATAGTTCCTGCTGCTTCATTTGTCGAAAATTCAAAATCAAATCTGCTCTGCTTAGAATCATATTTTTCTGTTACCAACCCTTCACTATTAGCTTCCACAATCATCCGAGAAGGTAAAGATATTATTGAAGCAAATGCTATAGCACAGACAACGAACGCAATTAGAATTTTATAATTTCTCATACAGTTCACCATTATCAATGTTTCTGCCAGTTTTGGCGGCTCATAAAATACCCCTTGCCCATAAAAAAAGCACGACTGTCCGGATACAATTGCATCAGAACCATCGTGCTTTCCTGGAGCTAGTGACGGGATTCGAACCTGCGACCTGCGCATTACGAATGCGCTGCACTACCAGCTGTGCTACACTAGCATAAAATGAACACTATTATTTTACCACAAAATCCGGAATTGTCAAGAGGGAACGCTGAAAAAATGAAAATTTCAAAAAATTTGTGTGGGGAATTGAAATTCCCCGGCGCATGTGATATAATATGAATTGTGTAATGTTTGCGGCGTTTGCCGGTAGAATAGTAGAATAAAAGAATACAACAATCGGAGGGTCTTATGGCGCACAAGAGAAAAAAGCTGGTTTCCAGCCTGGCTGTTTTTATGATTATTATCTGCGTGCTTTGCATCGCAGCAGGTCTGACTTCCAATCTGATGTTCGGTGGGCGGAATGCTTCCCCTACAGTGGCGGGGTATCAGATCTATCTGAACCGGACGGCGGATATGCAGCCTCTGGTGACCCAGAATGCGGCAGTGTTCGTCCAGTCACAGCATGATTATGCCAAGGAAAATGTGGTGCTTTACACCAACAGTGCCGGGGACAAGACCATTGGCCGGATCAGCCTGATCTCTGCGGATACGGAAGGCTCGGACGCAAAGATCATTTACTATCTGAACAATGCCAGCGGCACAGAAACCGCCGAGATCGAGAAAAATTCCATCATCGGCTTGTGCCGCTTTGAAAATATCGCCATTGGCAGTGCGCTGCTGGTGATGACAGGTACCTGGGGCATCATTCTGCTGATTGCACTGCCCTGTGTAATTCTTTTGATTTATGTGATTTCCCGGTTCATTGCAGCAAACGCAGAGGACGAAGAGGAAGAGGAGGAGCATGACCAAACTGTCAAGAGCAGAAAGAAGCCCCAGTCTCCTTTGTTCAATGCGGACAGTGCAAAGCATGCGGATGAGGATTTCGCAGAGCGGAAGGCGAGCCTTGCGGAGCATTTCCACCAGAAGGGGGCGGATGCTTCCAAGAAGAAAAAGCACAAGTCCGAATCCAGACAGAAGCCGGCGGATGCAGAGGCGTCCAGACAGCGACGGGCAAAGATCGAGGAAGCGGAGCGTCTGCTTGCCCGGGAGGATTCCCACAAAAAGGGCGAAAAGGATTATGCCCAGGAGAATGATGCGGACGGCGACGGCAATGACATGGACGCACGGGTAGCAGCTATCAAGCGGGCAATGCGCCAGCGGGCGGAGGAGCGTGAGCGGATCCAGGCAGAGGAGGAACAGCGGATCGCAGCTTCCAAGGCGAAGCAGCATGCAGCCCAGCAGCAGTCGAAACAGGAAGCACCCAAGGCGGCAGAAAAATCTCCGGTAAAAACAGCTGCCCCCACGGCATCCAGAACGGCGCCCCGGCGGCCGGCACGACCCTCTGCACCTATGGATTTTGAAGAGCTGATGAGACAGCTGGACGAGGAGAAAAAGAAGCTGAGTTAAGGCAACACCGCACAAAGAAT
>NZ_FR894876.1:0-996 GCF_000434255.1 Ruminococcus sp. CAG:379
TCTATTTTACCGGGAAGGGGGCAACCGCAACGGAGGTCATTTCCCAGGACAGTAAAACGGCACGCACCATCAAGTGCAACAAAAATATGCTGACGGAGATGCTGGAGGACGTGATCCACGCCATTGTGGCGCTGGGGGTATGGCTGCATCAGCTCCCCCGGNNNNTGGCTGCATCAGCTCCCCAGGAGGGCATAGATAGTCACTGTTGGCTGGCAGGACAATGTTGTGATCGATGACAATACGCTGATCGACAACAACATCAAGCTGGTACAGGCCGGCTTGAAATCCAAGGTATCCGCCATTATGGAGGTGCTCAAGTGCGATGAGGATACAGCCCGGCAGGAGCTTGAGCGGATCGCATCCGAGCAGTCGGTATCCGGGCTGTCTGTGGATGATCTGATGGGCGGTGGTGAGGATGACCAGGCTTGAACTGATGCAGCTGAGCCGGGGACTGTCTGATCTGTATACGGGACTGGAGACGGATCTGCTTGCGAATATTGCAGCCTTTCTGACCGCAGAACAGGCGGACATGCCCTCTGCTCAGTGGAAGATACAGATGCTTGCGCAGCTGGGAGCACTGGATCGTAAAAACCTGCGGACGATCACCCAGTATGTGAAGAACGTACCCCGGATGCTGCAGGACACCCTGCAAGCCGGTGTACTCAGCGCCCTGGAGGATCTGGAGCCGGGATTCCGGCAAATGGTGCTGGACGGCATCCTGCAAGGCACGGACACACCGGTTGAGGACACGATAGCACGGGCACTGAAAGCCTACGCCAGGCAGGCCAGAAAATCTATGAACATGGTGAACACCGTCATGCGGTACAAGGCCAGGGACGCAGCGCATAAGGCTATCAATGACACGGCAGAGCTGGCGGATAAGCAGGAGTTTCTGAATGTGCTGAACAAGGCGGCGGGCAAGACAGTATCCGGCATAGAAAGCCGGCAGGCGGCAATGCGGCAGTGCATCAAGGAAATGACCGACAAGGGGATCCC
>NZ_FR894877.1:0-2128 GCF_000434255.1 Ruminococcus sp. CAG:379
GGTTGTCTCCCCAAGACTCCGGTAAAGGGGTCATGCGTGGGTGAAGCACGCAAAGCATCAAAAACAAATCATAAGCAAACGGTCACTCAAATGTAAAAACCCGCAAAGCTCCCTGCCCTCAATTGATCCAGTACACCTCCTGATCCGCACACCGGTACACCCGTTCCAGCTCCTCCTCCAGTACCTGGGCATGCTTCCCGGAACGGAACACCAGCCGCACCCGGTCACTGGTCTCCCAGTCGCAGGCAATGTCCCAGGTGCTTTCCGTACCGACGGCAAGGGTCACCCGATCCAGCCGCTTTGCCAGAAAGGGATTCGTCCCGTCGCATACGGTAAATTCCACCTGCGCCTGCCGGGAACGGGCATACACAGTCACGGCGCTGCCGCCTCCCTGGTAGAAAAATTCCTGCTTCTGTGCCGGCGTCCGTGCCGCCAGGACAATACCCACCAGGCTCACCGCACAGCCTACCGCCGCTGCGCCTCCCAGCCAGATGCAGGGGCGGCTGATCCGCTGCTTTGCCCGGCAGTATTTCCAGAGGGTGATCCCCAGCAGCACCGTCAGCAGCAGACCCAGCCCCGGGGTCACGAACCCATGCATCCCGGGCAGCAGAAGCAAGCCCCCTGCCCATGCGGCAATGCACTCCGCCCCCAGCAGCACAGCGCACACCAGCGCCGCCGCAAACCATTTTTTATGTGTGGGAATCCGCCGCATGCAGCCCCCTCCTTATATAAAATACTGTAGTAGCTCCGTTAGCTCCATGCCCCAGCCGCCGCTGATCTCCCGGATCCGCTGCCAGTCCGCCGCTGCGGTAGGCTCATAGACCCCGAAGGTGAAAAATCCGGCACTGTTGGCGGTTTCGATGGCGTGGAGGGCATCCTCTGCCACGAGGATTTCCCGGGACGCATGCCCCAGCCGCCGGGCGCATTCCAGGTAAATATCCGGCTTTGCCTTGGTGCTGCCCACCTGGGAACAGGTCAGCACAAACCGGAACCGGTGCCGGATGCCCAGTCGCTCCAGGGCTGCCTCCACCAGGGAATCATAGGTAGCGGTGGCAATGCAGTAAGGAATGTGCCGGGCATCCAGCCCGTCCAGCACCTCCAGAACGCCGGGCTTCAGGGGGATCCGCAGCCGGTATTCCTCCGCTGCCAGATTTTCAATTCGGGCGATCACCTGCTCCGGGGTCATATCCAGGGCAAATTCCGAAATGAAAAACGCCGCCGCCTCCCGGATCCCCATGGTTTTCAGCCGATCAGAGATCCCTGCCGGGGGAAGGATGCGGTTTTCCCGCAAAAACCGCTGATCCACCTGCTCCCAGACATGCATGGAATCCAACAGGGTTCCGTCCAGGTCAAAGATCACAGCCTGCAATCCCTTCTCCCCCATCAATGCGCATGTCTCCTGCTGTCAAAAAACCGCTTCACCGCCCGGTTTACATGCTTTCGCAGAAAGCGCCGCTCCAGCCACACATACGCACCGAATGCCAGCACGCAGGTAAACCCCACGAACACGCCCCCTGCGCCGATCAGATGCAAAAGCACCCCGGTCAGCACCGTCAGTAACAGGCATACCAGAATATGGCACCATCTGCACACCTTCATCAGCTTTTCCTGATTCTCCTGCTCCACCTGCAGGGCTTGCCGTTCCTCCGGATCCATATCCTCATCTCCTTATAAATTACCACTCAGATACATCAGCAGGGAAAGTGCCGTCAGGGGCGCCGTTTCACACCGGAGGATCCGGGGCCCAAGCCACACCGGCTGAATCCCTGCAAGCCGTGCCTGCGCCGCCTCCTCCGGATCAAAGCCCCCTTCGCTGCCTACCAGCACCCCGATGCTGCCGGTTCTGGGCACAGTCAGCTGGGACATGGACACGCCTCCGGCTTCGTACAGCATGACCGGCAGCTGCTGTCCTCCCAGCTCCTCCAGAGCCTGGGAAAAGGTCAGCATGCCCCCCACCTCCGGAATGATGCCCCGTCCTGCCTGCTTGGCGGCGGCGTGGGCGATCTTCTGGAGCCGCTGCTGCTTTTTGGAAAACTGCCCCGGATCCGGCCGGGAAATGCACCGACGGGTCAGCACCGGAACGATCCTTGCCGCCCCAAGCTCCACCGCCTTCTGGACGATCTGCTCC
>NZ_FR894877.1:2145-2617 GCF_000434255.1 Ruminococcus sp. CAG:379
GCTCCAGCTTATCGGTCTTGGGCAGCGCCTGGTACAGGGTCAGCGCCACCGTAGGCTCTGCGGCGCAGGGTGCCTGCCCCTGTACCTCTAAATACACGCAGTCCCCGGTGATCTCCCGGATCCGGCAGTCGTAATCCACGCCCCCGGCGCAGACCGTCAGCTGCTCCCCGGGGCGCATCCGCAGGGAAAAGCCGATGTGATGGGCATCCTCGCCGGTAATCACCGGCTGTACCGGATCCAGAGCCGGCAGAAAAAATCTTGGCATGGGGCACCTTCTCTCCGATCATTGCGCCTTGTACGGTATTGCCTATAATTATAGCCGTCCCGGATACCCTTGTCAAGGGCGGGGCAATCATCTGACAATTTTATGACAATTCAGACAGAAAAAAATCCCAAGAGAAAACTCTTGGGATTTCATACACGCCAAGGATATTTCCCCGACGCCGTGTGGAGCGGATTACGAGGCTCGAAC
>NZ_FR894878.1:0-585 GCF_000434255.1 Ruminococcus sp. CAG:379
CGCCCCTGCATCCGTCAGCCCCACCAGGGGCTTGTCGTCGTTGATCATCACCGCCCGGCTGCCGAAGGTCTGCCGCCAGAACCGGGTGTGGGTGGATTTCCCCGTACCGCTTCTGGCGGTGAACAGGTATGCGGCACCGTCCAGCGCAATGGCGGAGCCGTGAATCAGCAGGGTGTCATAGGCAGGCATCCGGTCGGCGATCTGCCGGTACACCGCAAGCTCCTCCAGATATCCCTCCGGAAAGGCACGGGGGGCAATGCCCTGCCGCTGATCCTCCCGGGCGGACTTGTCCTGTTCCCGGGCGATATCCGCCGGGGTGATCCGAATGGTAAAATCCGGCTCTCCGGCATGCCGGTAGGCGGCACAGTAGGCGTGGACATCCGGGTACAGGCTCTCGATGGCAATGCTCCGCCCGGCAATCCGGTAGGTTCCTGTGTACATGGCTGGCTCCTTTTTTGTAGTTGCCTTTATTTTAGCATAATTCGGGGGAAAAGTAAAGGAGAAGGGCGGTTTTGATATTTGCGTGACTGTCTGGTTATGGCTTGTCCTTTATGCTCTGCATGCGCCACATACGCAATACGGGTT
>NZ_FR894879.1:0-3623 GCF_000434255.1 Ruminococcus sp. CAG:379
GCGTAGAAACAGCACGCAGAGCATCCAAGAACCCACAAACGCAACTGGTTCCATGATGCCTACAAAAAAGAACCCGGCATCTGCCGGGTTCCGCTTATTTCTTTTCCTTCAAAAACGCCGCATAATGATCGCAGACAGTCTTGGTATCTCCGAATTCGATCTGCTTGCCCTTATCCAGCCACAGCACCTTGTTTGCCATCCGGCGGATCTGATCCAGGGAGTGGGATACCAGCAGGGTGGTGGCGCCGTTTTTGATGACCTCCGCCATCTTCCGCTCGCTCTTTTTCCGGAATGCTCCGTCTCCCACGGACAGTACCTCGTCCAGGATCAGGATGTCCGGGTTTACCAGGCAGGCGATGGAGAATGCAAGCCGGGATTTCATGCCGGAGGACAACTGCTTGAAGCGGCGATCCTGGAATTCCCCCAGACCGGAGAAGTCGATGATCTCCTCGTACTTCTTATTCATAAATTCCCGGGTGTAGCCCAGCATGGCGCCCCGGAGGAAGGTGTTCTCCCGGACGGTCAGCTCTCCGTCAAAGCCGGTGCCCAGCTCCAGCAGGGAGGCGATGGTGCCCTCCACGCTCATTTTCCCGGTGGTGGGGCACATGATGCCGGAGATCACCTTTAAGAGGGTGGATTTCCCGGCACCGTTGCTGCCTACGATGCCCAGCAGATCCCCCTCCTCCAGGGAGAAGGATACATCGTTCACCGCCCAGAATTCCTTGACGTGATACTGGCGCTTCAGCTTCTGGATCACATAGTCCTTTAAGCCGATGTCGGTGAAATCTCCGGTGATGTACCGGACGGAAATGTTTTGTAATGTGACTTTTTTCATGCCGCACCCCTTACATATAATACAGGAACTTGTAGTTGTTCCGCTTGTAGATCAGCGCCCCGATGCTGATGGCAAGGAGGGCATACAGCAGGCACAGACCGTGGTGCCACAGGGGCGGGATGGTGTTGTACAGCACAATGGAACGGATGTAGGAGATGTAGGTGAACATGGGGTTCACATAGAACAGGTGCTGCACGGTGGTGCTGAAGGAGTCCACCGGGTAGAAGATGGCGGACAGGTACATGAGCAGCAGGGTGAAAATATCGTAGAGATACTGGATATCCTTGAAGATCACGAACATGGCGGAGAGGATGAAGCCCACTCCGATGTTGAAAACGATCAGACAGAGGATCGGGAACAGGAGCAAGAAGAATTTCGGGGTAAAGGGGATCCCGTCGATGGCAACGAACAGGAAGAAGATAATCAGGGTCAGCCCGAAATTGATCAGAGAGGATACGTTCTTGGACAGCAGGAACAGGTACTTAGGCACGTTGATCTTGGTGATGATATTGGCGTTCATCATCAGAGAATTCATGCCCCCGGTGGTGGATTCCTTAAAGAAGGAGTAGGTCAGATTTCCGGCAAACAGGTAGATGGTGTAGTGGGGGGTGGATCTGCCGAAGAATTTCACGAACACCACGCTCATGACCAGCAGCTGCAGCAGGGGGGAGAGGATGCTCCAGAACATGCCCAGTACGGTGCGCTTGTATTTTTTCTTGAAGTCCCGCTTCACAAGCTCCTCGAACAGAAAGCGGTGCTTCTGGAATTTACTCATCAGCGTCTGTGTCATGTTGATTACTCCACTCCTCGTCCTGTCCCTGTTCCAGCAGCGCACGCTGACGGGCACGTTCCTCGTTGATGGCTTCAAACTGATCCTTGACCTCGGCAAAGCTGTGGTCACGCTCCAGCAGATCCATGGTCAGCAGCTGGATGGACAGGTACCGCTGGTCGCCTCCGGGGATCCGGAGCTGACTGCGCTTGTATACATGGGAGAATTTGAACTGGATCTCGATTTTGCCGTCGGCACCGATCCAGGAACGGGGCACATCCAGTACGAACGCCTTGATGCCCCGGGTGAAGACCTCCCGGCGGGGGAGCCAGTGACCGTTGACTCCCACCTTTGCAAAGAATTTATACTGCTTGTACCGCAGATAGGGGCGGAACCGGATCTGGATGGCAAGATCCTTGCTGTCGGCGGGCACAAAGAAGCTGAAGTGTGCCTTTTTCCGCACCACCCATCTGCCGTGGGGGGTGGGAAGCTCGATGGCGTAGGTGTTGATATCCGGGCACCGGGCGAACTCCATGGAGAAATTTACCGGCAGGTGGTACAGGGTCTTGGTGTCGTTCCGGGTATCCACCAGGTATTGATAGAACCGGGCGCAGAAATCGCTGTTGTAGTAAAAGAATCTGTCCCGCTTCCGGCATTCCTCCTGGGAGAAGCGGAAGCCGGTGGCAAAGTAATGCCCCAGCATGCTGACGCATTCGTCCACGTTCTGTGCCACGTTGAAGATATAGTCCTCCTTGCCGCTGTAGGGGGCGGGCAGGTCGGTTTTATGCCCATAGGTGAGGCAATCCTCCGTATCCGGCACATTCAGGAAGATCACCGGCTTGTGCTGGAACCACATTTCAAAGCACATGGAGGAGTAGTCTGTAATCAGCAGGGCGGCGTTTTTCTTGGCGTCGGCAATCTCCTCGTCCTTGAGGATCTGTACCCCCTGGAGGATGTCGTTGCCGCAGACCTGCAGCACCGTGTGGTGCAGCGCCACCTGGACGGTGTAGCCGTTTTCCTCGATGAGCCGGTTGAACTCCTTGTTCCGCAGCAGGCTGGTGATGGTGCGTACATACACTGTATCCTGGATATCCTCGATATTCCGCAGGTACCGCCGGTGGGTGAAGTAGATAAAGATGCTCTTGTTGGACTGGGCGTGATCCGCACTGAGCAGATCCCACCGGAACAGCCCGTTTTTGACCAGGTTCTCCTCCTTGTAGCATGCCCGGTCCATAAACAGATTTTTCTCAAAGTCGTTGGAGATCATGATCTTGTCAAAGAGGAAGGCGCTGTAGGAGGACTGGGAGATGAAGTTGTCCTTGAAGAAATTGACCCCATGCTGGGTGAAGAAGGAGTACACATAGGGACTGCGCTTGCAGCCGTCGGTGATCCCCAGACACAGGGCGTGGAGCACCTGGAAGCCGCCGCAGATGAACTTGGTGGTCTTGAACAGCTCCTTCATATAGAAGGCGAAGGAGACAATGTTCTCGGCGCTGTAGGGGATGATGTTGTCCCCGTATTTTGCCTTGATCTCCGGGTAGGCGGCGCAGTGCTCGTTGATGATGTAGTAGGGGACAAAGTATTCGTTGTGCTGCTCGTAGATGTATTTGAACAGCTCGAATTCGTCCTGGGGAGAGGTGTCAGCCTCCAGGATAAAGTCGCAGGTGATGACCTTGTTGCGCTGGGTATTCAGCTGCATGGCCTGGACAATATAGTGGGAGATATAGCGGCGGAACGCCATATCCTGTAAACGGTTGATCTGGTATTTGATGCCTCCGAACATAGAAACTTCCCTTTCATTTGTGATGCGGATTCTGGGGTGCCGTCTTGATTTTTGGCGATATTGCACAGAGAAATTACATAAAAGCACCCCTGTACAGTACAGCCTTGCTGCATCAGAACATACAAATATTATTATAGCACCAATGGGGAGGGGTGTCAAGTATTGGGGGCGGCTTTGCTGCGCTGCTGTTTGTGGTCTTTTGTTTTTCTGCGGTCTTTGATGCTCTGCGTGCTGTT
>NZ_FR894880.1:0-99 GCF_000434255.1 Ruminococcus sp. CAG:379
GCCAGGCTGTGCATCAGCCGGAACAGTGAACTTCAGAGTGGTCAGAACAGCGCCATCTTTTGCTTCCAGATTTCTGCCGTCCCCTGCGTTCCAAACGTA
>NZ_FR894880.1:181-5003 GCF_000434255.1 Ruminococcus sp. CAG:379
CATACGACGCTTCAGCTTCAGGTTGGAGTCTGCACTCAGCTCCAGAACCATACCAGCTGTACCGGTATCGTTGCCCTTGATGGTGATCGGAACGTCAACGTCTGCACCAGCTTCGCCCTCAACAGTTGCGATCTCGTAAACGATGCCTTCACCAACAGGAGCGGACTTGGTGGTGGAAGTTGCAGGTGCTGCAGTGGTTGCAGGTGCTGCGGTTGTTGTAGCTGCAGGTGCCTTTGTGGTTGTTGCAGCGGTGGTTGTGGTGGTTGCAGCATCACCAACAACGATGGTCAGCGGAACAGTCTTAAAGGGAACGACTTCGCCGTCTACGTTGTTTATCTTGCTCTGACCGGTGGAAACTGCACCGCCAGTGGTGTTGGTGTAGGGCTCGGTCTTGATGTCCAGGATGTATGTACCAGCCGGTGTGTCAGAAGCGACAGTGAACGAAATGTTCAGCAGCGGGTTGGTAGTACCCGGAATGAAGTATGCGTTTGTCGGAGTGGAGTCATCGTCCAGTGTAGCCGCAGTACGCCATACGAAGTTCATCATGGAGTAGTTTGCGATCTTGGTTGCACTCAGACCAGGCTGAGGTTCATATGTGCCGTCCTCAACGCCCCAAACGTCAGTAAACGGACCAGTCTTGTCGAACTGGGTCTTTTCGGTGAATGCAAAGTAGGGATTCTCTGCAGTGCTTGCATCGTAGATGGTGTTGGTGTCGGTGTTCTCAAAGTCCATCTTCAGACCAAAGCCGTAGGTAGGAACATAATTTGTAATAATCACGTCGCAGTCTACGGTTACATCACCTGCTGCCAGATCAGCAGCGGAAATGTTGAAGGTTGTGGAAGATGTGCTTCTTTCCTTAAAAGTGAACTCCAATTCACCAGCTGCTGTGACAGTGGTCATGGTTGCGCCTACAAGTGAGGTTGCAGCGATGCACACACTTGTCAGAGCAGAAATAAACTTCTTCATAACTCTTCCTTTCTGTTCCGGTCAAGGAACATGCGTGTTCATTTTTTGAGGAGCGCCAGATTAAGCCTGCGGACCAAGCTGACTAGCTTCGATCAGGTGAGCCAGGTAGCGTGCGATGGCGGTGATGTCGCCAGCGTCAATGTTGCCATTGCTCTCACAGTCAGCATTCTTCAGACCCTGTGCACTGGGAACCGGGTTCAGCTCGGTGTCCTGTGCTACATAACGGGACAGCATAACAACGTCCGAAATGGTTACTTCCCCGTCACAGTTTACGTCACCATACAGAGTGTCACCTGTTTCGCCTGCTACAGTTACATAGCCGGTCTTGGTAGCTGTTGTATAGTTGTGATCCACCAAGCTGTCGTCTACGTATCCCACCAGAATCTCCTGATTCTTGGTGCCGCTGCCCGGCAAAACCTCACGGTCAACCGGAACGATGTTGAATGCTGCCTTGGAGCCTGCTGCTGCGTCTGCGTTCACCGTACCGGTGATGGTCACAAACACGCCGCCGTCCTTGAGCCAGTAGCTGGAATCCAGCAGACCGGTGGTCCATGTCAGACAAACCAGATCATCTGCAACATTCCAGTCGAATGTGGTGTCCGCCAGATCTGCGTTGATATTCCCCTCGGCGGATGCAGCCCCCGTGTCGCACAGTGCGCCTGTCGTCACGTCGCTGATCGTTACCAATGAAGAATCGAATTCAACAGCAAAATCAACGGCGCATGCGCCTGTTGCCGGAATGCCGCTTAAGCTGACGTCAACCGAAAAGGTCTCACCGGCAGCGACCGTATCGTTACCAACTGAAATCGTAACGGTGTCTGCTGCCTGTACTGCAAGACCAACGGCTGCCGCAGTCATGGACATCGCCAGCAAGCTTGCGATCAGTTTTTTCGCCTTCATCTTCTTTCCTCCTTTTGAATTTTGTTTTATATAATCAAAGGAATTTAAGTGACCATTCCTTTTCTTATATCCGAACCAAGCCGTATGCTCTCCCCACGAAAGCACGCAAATCCGTCAACAGGGTACACCTACCCAATTGAAAGATTTCACATACATTCATTATAGGGATTTCCCAAGTCAAAGTCAAGAGATTGCCTGCTTTTTGTGGTTTTCTATAAAAGAGATTGAAAACCCTTGTGTATAATGGCAAAAACCGCATTCCGTGCACCCTTGTCCGGGTTAAAAAAAATACAGCTTGTAAAGCATCTCTCTGCTTTTTCTCGGACACTTTTATTATATGGCATCTGTCGGAAAAAGTCAAGCTGTTTTTATACCTCTTTCACAAATTTCAATGCGCCGGGTGATACTTTTTCGCCAAAAGAAAAGGCGGCTGCGTGAGTTTTCCCTGCCGCAGCCGCTTTTGTAAATTTTTTGTGACATAACTGCTGATCTGCCCGAAACGGTCAGTCCAGCTTCTGAAATTCCACCGGAATATTGTCTTGGATGTACTTGTTCAGCACGTCCATATTGAACTTCTTCGCTGTACCCAGAGGCGCCGCCGGCAGTCCGTGACTGTTTGCCAGCTCCTCGGTATACATACTATAGGGATACAGGCGCAGGTTCCGCAGCTTCCCGTCATCGTAATGGGTGATCACCGGGATCACCTTTACGTCGGAGATCAGCACCTCGCCGGTCTGACCATCCACAATGATATCAAAGTCCGCCATTTCTCCCAGCATATTGAAGCTGTCGGTCTGGGCGGAAATGAAGTTGCCCAGAGAGTAAAACACAAAGCCCTGGGTGCCGTCCTGCCGGGTCAGGTATTCCATGGTCTCCGCTGTGTGGGTGTGGCTGCCCAGGATCACGTCTGCGCCCCAGTCAACAAAATCCTGCGCCAGCTCCCGGCACTGATCGGACACCACGAAGGAATCCTCAATGCCCCAGTGTACGGATACCACCACCACATCTGCAATGGCGTCCGCCGCTTTGATCTGGGACTTCATGGTTTCCGTGTCCGAGGTGAGGACGATCTTCACGTCCGTATTCTTTGGCATGGGGATACCGTTTGTGTGCTCCGTAAACGCCACAAACGCCATCTTCACCCCGTTGACCTCCCGGATCCGGATATTTTCCATATCCTCCTGATCCCGGTAGGCGCCCACCACGGTAATGTCATTCTTCGCCCGCATGTTGTCCCAGTAGTTCATGGTGGCGATCAGCCCGTCTATGCCCTTATCCAGCATATGGTTGTTGCTCATGGTGATCACGTTGAAGCCAGCGTCCAGAATCGCCTGTCCCAGCTGCGTGGGAGAATTGAAATTGAAGTTGGAGCCGGTAACGGGGAACTCATCGTTGGCAATGAGCGTCTCCTGGTTGATGATGGACACATCCCCTGCCTGGATGTAGGGCTTCACGTTTTCGTAGCAAGGGCCGAAGTCATAGGTACCGTCCGTGGAATAGGACTGGGCAGCCCGCAGCACCCCGGTCTGCACCAGGTTGTCCCCTACTGCCACCACTCGAACCTTCCGATTCTCCGGCTCTGTGGTAGGCTCCTCCCGGCTTTCTTCAGCACTGCTCTGGGGAGAATCTGACGGACTGCTCTGGGAAAGCAGCCCCGAACCGCTGTTATTGATGGACTGGAACGAACAGCCCGGCAAAAGCAGCACTGTGCACAGCAGCGCCGCCAGCTTACCCTTTTTGATACGCATTGAATCTTCCTTCCTGATTGTTTGAGGCACAACGCCTCATATATGACCCTACGGGATGCCGCCTTAACCGCTACATTATATCACACTTTGCAGAACAATGCAAGAAATCTGTGAAAAAATCCTGTTGCTGTCAGATTATCTCCACTTTGCCGGATCGTCTTGCATGTTACCGGGAAATCCGATATAATGACAATGCGACTTTATAAGAATGGAGCTGTCACCATGTACAAGCAATATGACCTCTCGGGTATCTGGCGCTTCGCCATGGATCCGGACAAAAACGGCGTTCGGGAGCAATTCTTCGCCACCGTCCTGCCGGATACCATTCCACTGCCCGGCACCACTGCCCAGGCGAAAAAGGGTACCTATAATACATCGCGGAATACCGGCTACCTCACCGAGTGCTATCCCTTCTCCGGCTGGGCATGGTACCAGACCACCTTCACCCCTGCCCCGGAGGATCTGCATAAGCCCCTGCTGCTGACTCTGGAGCGCACCCGCATGACCCGGCTGTGGATCAACGACACAGAGCTGGGCAGCTGTGACAGTCTGACCACCCCCCACTGCTACCGACTGCCAGCGCTGGAGGATCCCTCCCCGGTCACCATCTCCATCTGCGTCAGCAACACGGACTACCCCACCAAGGGCGGGCATATGACCTCTCCGGACACCCAGACCAACTGGAACGGCATCACCGGAGAGATCTCTCTGACGGTGCTTCCTCCGGTGCATCTGTCAGATTTGCAAGCATATCCGGATGCAGCCCACAAAAGCGTCACCCTGCGGGGCATGCTCCGGGGGGCTGCCCATACGTCGCTGACGGTTACCGGCAAAGCCTTTAGCAAGGACGATCCCTGCATCCGGGAGATCTCCCCTATCCGGACTGATCTGAATGCTGATACGGAAGGTACCTTCTCCCTGCTGATCCCCCTTGGGGAGGATGCGCTACTGTGGAGCGAATACACCCCGGTGGTCTATGAGCTGCACCTGTCCATGCCGGATGTGCCCGGTGATGCAGTGATCCGGTTCGGGTTAAGAACCCTCAGCACAAAGGGCATGGAGTTCCAGGTCAACGGCACACCCATCATGCTCCGGGGCAAGCACGACGGCATGCTCTTTCCTCTCACCGGTGCCGCCCCCACGGATCTGGCAGAGTGGCTCCGGCTGCTTAGCATCGCCAAAGCCTATGGCATCAACCACTACCGCTA
>NZ_FR894880.1:5015-6817 GCF_000434255.1 Ruminococcus sp. CAG:379
GCATCAACCACTACCGCTACCACACCTCCTGTCCTCCGGAGGCTGCCTTTGCCGCTGCGGATCTGCTGGGTATCTACATGCAGCCGGAGCTTCCCTTCTGGGGTACCCTGGCTGCTCCCGGGGAGGAACAGTACAATGAAACAGAACAGGCATACCTGGTGGAGGAAGGCTTCCGGATGCTCCGTGCCTTCGGCAGCCACCCCTCCTTCTGCATGCTGTCCCTGGGCAACGAGCTGTGGGGCAGCAGCCAGCGAATGGGAGAAATCCTCCGGGATTACCGGGAGACGGATCCCCGGCACCTGTATACCCAGGGCTCCAACAACTTTCAATTCTGGCCCTGTATCCTGGAGGAGGACGATTTCTTCTCCGGGGTGCGGCTCAGTAAGGAGCGTCTCATCCGGGGCTCCTACGCCAACTGCGATCTGCCCCTGGGGCATATCCAGACCTGTCGTCCCTCCACGGATCACAGCTATGACCCGCTGATTTTCCCGGTGCAGCAGGAATCCGCTGAAGCAGGCACTGCGGAGATCCAGATCCAGTACGGCACAGGCACTAAAACCATCCGGGTGGATCAGCAGGCAGAGGGACTGATCCCCCACAAGCCCATTGTCACCCACGAGATCGGGCAATATACCGTATACCCGGATTTCGAGGAAATCCCCAAGTTTACCGGAGTGCTGCAGGCACGGAACTTTGAAATATTCCGGGAGTGGCTCCGGGATGCAGGCATGGAAGAGCAGGCACGGGACTTCTTCCTTGCCTCCGGTCATCTGGCTGCCCAATGCTATAAGGAGGAAATTGAGGCGGTCATGCGCTCCCGGCACATTGCAGGATTCCAGCTTCTGGATCTACAGGATTTCACCGGACAGGGCACGGCGCTGGTGGGCATGCTGGATGCCTTTATGGACAGCAAGGGGCTGATTTCCGAAAAGCAGTGGCGGGGCTTCTGCTCGGACGTTGTGCTGCTGGCAGAATTTGACCGGTTCAACTATGCCGCCGGAGAATTCTTCCGGGCGCAGGTACAGCTCCGGTGCTACCGCCCCGGTCTGACCGGCACTGCCCACTGGCGGTTGACTGCTGGAGATGCATGTCTTACCGCCGGGAGCTTCCCGCTGCCGGATGCACCCATGGAGCTGGTGACCCTGGGACAGATCGAAACCCGGCTGCCGGAGACGGAGATCACCCATAGTCTGACCCTGACCCTGGAAATCCCGGAGGCGGATACGGAAAACGGCTATATTATATATGTATACCCCCGGAAAAAGCCTCAGTTGCCCCCGGCGATCCGGGTGGCGTATACCGCCGCCGAAGCCCAGACCATGCTGGACAGGGGCGCACGGGTGCTGCTGCTGCCGGAGACCGTCAAGGAAGTGGTGGAGGGCTTTTACTGTACGGACTTCTGGTGCTACCCCATGTTCCGGCAGATCTGTGAAAGTATGGACAGACCCGTTGCCGTGGGAACCATGGGACTGCTGGTGGATCAGGCGCATCCCGCCCTGTCCGACTTTGCCCGGGCTCACTGCACTACCCCCCAGTGGTATGACCTGGTAACCCACGCAAACTGCGCCGTGCTGGAGCATGCCGCACCCCACATCCGCCCTATGGTACAGATGATCGACAACTTTGAGCGGAATCATAAGCTGGGCATCCTTTTTGAGGCGAGGGTTGGTACTGGCAGGCTCATGGTCTGCACCATCCGGCTCGGTGAGATCGCAGAACGCATCGAGGTGCAGGCGTTCACGGATGCACTGTACCGGTATATGGCATCCGACAGGTTTGAACCCCGACAGGAGCTGACGCCA
>NZ_FR894881.1:0-5959 GCF_000434255.1 Ruminococcus sp. CAG:379
GTGGTGGGGGAAGATCAGATCCTGTCCGCCGCAGTGGATATCCAGGGTATCCCCCAGATACTTCCGGCTCATGGCGGAGCACTCAATGTGCCAGCCGGGGCGACCCTTGCCCCAGGGGGAGTCCCAGTAGGGCTCCCCGGGCTTTGCCGCCTTCCATACGGCGAAATCGAGAGCACTTTCCTTCCGTTCATCCACCCCGATCCGGGCACCTGCCTGTAAATCCTCCATGGAATTCTTGGACAGCTTGCCGTATTCCGGGAAGCTGGCAGTGCGGAAGTATACATCTCCGTCCGCCTCATAGGCATGGCCGGAGTCCACCAGTGCCTTTACAAAGTCAATGATGTCCTGCATGCAGGTGGTGACCTGGGGGTGTACGTCAGCGTCCATCACGTTCAGCCCGTGGGCATCGGTCTTGTACTCGGCGATATACTTCTCCGCCACCTGTGCGGCGGAACTGCCCTCCTCGTTGGCACGCTTGATGATCTTGTCGTCCACGTCGGTGAAATTCTGCACATACTTGACCGTATAGCCCCGCCAGGTCAGATACCGGCGCAGCACGTCAAAGGCACAGATGGGTCTGGCGTTGCCGATGTGGATAAAGTTGTATACGGTGGGGCCGCAGGCGTAGATGTTCACCTGCTTGCCCTGTTGGGGGAGAAACTCCTCCTTTTTACGACTCATGGTGTTGTACAGGTACATATTCCTCATTCTCCTTTTCCTGGCTGTCCGGCTTTACCGACAGCATTTCTTCCAGCTTTTCGATCCGCATGGTGAGCCGGCAAAGCTCCTGTGCCACCGGATCCGGGATGTGGATCTGGTCAAGATCCGGACACACACGCTGCCCGTTCCGGCGCACCACCCGTGCAGGCACGCCCACGGCGGTACAGTCCGGCGGGACTTCCTCCAGCACCACCGCCCCGGCAGCGATCTTGGCGTTGTCCCCCACATAAAAGGGGCCCAGCACCTTTGCCCCGGAGCCAACGATCACGTTGTTGCCCAGGGTGGGGTGCCGCTTGCCCTTGTCCTTGCCGGTGCCTCCCAGGGTGACCCCCTGGTAGAGCAGGCAGTTGTCCCCGATTTCCGTGGTCTCCCCGATCACCACCCCCATGCCGTGGTCGATGAACAGCCCCTTGCCGATCTTCGCCCCCGGATGGATCTCAATGCCGGTAAAGAAGCGGCTCATCTGGGAAATGATCCGGGCGATGGTAAAGCACTTGTGTTGGTAGAACCAGTGGGCACGGCGGTAGCTGTGTACCGCATGAAGTCCGGAATAGGTCAGGATGATCTCAAAGGCACTCCGTGCCGCCGGATCCCGTTCTTTAATCAGCGCAATATCCTCCCGCAGTCGTTTGAACAATTGGCAGCCTCCTATCATCAAAAACGCCCCCGGATGCCGAAGCATCCAGAGGCGAAAAGTCGCGGTTCCACTCTGATTTCTGACTCAAGCCCTTTAACGCAGGAATACGGGAGGCGATACTGGGCGCAAGCTGTTCCCACCTCCGGCTGGCAGCCGCACTTCACCAATGGCTGTTGCATGCCCTTTTCAGCATCCGGGCACTCTCTGCTGCAACCCACCGCAGGCTACTCTTGCTGTTACGCCTTTCACATCTATTATACGCAAATCCGGGGATTTTGTCAACCCCCGTGCAGCCGTTCCCTTACGCCTCCGGGTCGATGAACTTCCAGTAGCCCCGCAGGTAGATCCATCCGGAGATCACCGTCAGACCGGCGCTGATCCATACCAGACCGGTGAGGATCCAGCCGCACACCCGGTCAATGGTGTCCGCACAGGCAAGGGAGAAGCTGTTGAAGTCTCCGGAAAAGCTCAGATACACCAGAATGGCGATGATGGTCACCATGGTGAAGGCGGTTTTCAGCTTGCCCCAGAAGCCGGCGGCGATCACCGTGCCGCTGTTGGCGGCAACCAGCCGCAGCCCGGATACCATAAACTCCCGCATCATGATAATGAGAAAGGGGATCACCCCGATCATCTGATTGTCCACGAAGCATGCCAGGGCAGTCATCACCAGCACCTTGTCCGCCAGGGGATCCAGGAATTTGCCGAAATTGGTGACCAGATTGTGCTTCCGGGCAAGATGCCCGTCCAGAGCATCCGTGATGGAGGCGGCAATGAACACGATCATCGCCAGCAGGTAGTGGCAGGGGATGCCGGGGATCAGGAAAAACACCAGGAATACCGGAATCAGCAGTACCCGCATCAGGGTCAGCTTATTGGGCAGATTCATCCGTGACCACCTCTCCCACAAAATCGTAATCCAGTACCTCGTCCAGCCGGACGGTAACGTAGTCCCCGATATGCAGCGGGGTCTCGCTGCGGATAAAGACCTTGCCGTCAATGTCCGGCGCATCCGCCGCCGTGCGTCCGAACCAGCATTCCGCCCACCGGTCGTAGCCCTCGATGACGGCGGTGCATACCTGCCCCAGTCTGGCATTGTTCTTTTCCTCCACGATCAGCTGCTGCTGCTCCATGAGAATGTCCGCCCGGTGCTGCCGCACATCCTCCGGCACCTGATCCGGAAATTCCGCCGCCCTGGTGCCCTCCTCCTGGGAGTAGGCAAAGCAGCCCAGTCGATCGAACCTCTGCGCCTGGATAAATTCTGCAAGCTCCGTGAACTGGGCTTCCGTTTCTCCGGGGAAGCCGGTAATCAGCGTGGTCCGCAGGGTGATATCCGGGATCATCTGCCGGATCTTGTTCAGCAGGGCTGCCAGGGTGCCTGCATCCCCCTGTCGGTTCATGCGCCGGAGAATGTCCCCGTTGCAGTGCTGGATGGGGATATCCAGATACTTGACCAGCTTTTCCTCCCGTGCTATGACCTCCAGCAGCTTATCAGTAATCCGCTCCGGATAGCAGTACAGCACCCGGATCCAGCGGATGCTCTCGATCCGGCATAGCTGCTCCAGCAGCTCCGGCAGGCGGCTTTCCCCGTACAGATCCTCCCCGTACCGGGTGGTATCCTGGGCAATGACGGTCAGCTCCGTGACCCCATGCTCCGCCAGCCACCTGGCCTCCTCCAGCACATCCTCCATGGGTACGGAGCGGAAGCCGCCCCGGATCATGGGGATGGCGCAGTAGGTACAGCAGTTGTTGCAGCCCTCTGCGATTTTCAGATACGCAAAGAAGGGCAGGGTGGACAGAACCCGTCTGCCGGACATGGGCACATCCAGCTTGGAGCAGAAATGCACCATCCGCTCGTCGGCAAGCACATGATCGATCACGTCAATGATCTGCCCCTGATCCCCGATGCCTATCACAGCGTCCACCTCCGGGAATTCGTCCGCTGCCTCCTGCCGGTAGCGCTCTGCCAGGCATCCGGTCATAATGATCTTCCGGATGGAGCCCTCCGCCTTCAGCTGGCACAGCTCCAGGATCGTGTCGATTGCTTCCTCCTTGGCGGACTGGATAAAGCCGCAGGTGTTTACCACCACCACGTCCGCATCCCCCGGCTCGGTGACCAGTTCATAGCCCCGCTGCCGGATCAGATGGAGCATACGCTCCGAATCCACCAGATTCTTGGCACAGCCAAGGGATACCATTCCCACTTTAATGGACATGCTTGTTGTCTCCTTTGCTCGGGCAATCCACATCCTGGGGATTGCCGTGATTATTCCGAAAAATAGTCTTCCAAAGCGCAGCGGATGGCGTCATAGCCATACCCCCGCCGCACCAGTGCCGCCTTCACCCGGTTGATCCGCTTCTGATCCGTGGGATCCTGAAGGTCTGCGGCATATTTCCGCTCCAGCAGGGCTGCCAGCTGGGCATCGGTTTCCTCTTCGTAATCCGCCAGGGCTTCGTCGATCAGTTCATCGTCCAGCCCCTTCCGGCGCATTTCCTGCTTCGCCCGGTACAGCCCGTAGTGCTTTATCGTTACATACTTTTCCGCCAGGGAGGCGGCATACCGCCGGTCGTTAATCATCCCCAGCCTGACCAGCCGCCGGAGGACATGGTAGCAAACGTCCTCCTCATAGTTCTGCTCCAGCTTTTCAAACAGCTCCGCAAAGCCGTAAGCCCGCACATCCAGCAGATACAGGGCACGTTCATAGGCACGCCGCCGCTGGGAGGCGATATGGATCTGTTCCACCGCCCCCTCCGGCAGCTCCAGCCCCGGCGCCAGGTGAAAATCCGCCGCAATGTCCCGGTGGATGAACAGGGGGTCTGCATCCTCCAGATCAATTTGCAGCACACTGCCCTTATAAGGCGTAATATCGGTAATTTTCATATTGCTTATTCAGCCGGCGTGAATTCTTCAAAGTCATCCTCTGCATTCACCAGGGGACTGATGTCCGCCCCGTAGGATTCTGCCGCATCTGCCGACGCTTCCTCCGGTGCATCCTCCACAATATCCTCCGTATCCGCCAGCGCCTCATCCGCCGCCTTCTTCAGGTCGGAGGATTTCTTGGACTTTTTGGATACCAGCAGCAGCTTATCCTTCTGCTCCAGGATCTGCGCTTCGATCTCCTTCATCAGCTCCGGATCATTGGCGAGGATCTCCTTCACCTTGTCACGGCCCTGTCCCAGCTTCTGATCCTTATAAGAGAACCAGGAACCGCCCTTCTTCACGATATCCAGATCCACCGCCAGATCCAGCACCTCTCCCACCCGGGAGATGCCCTGTCCGAACATAATGTCGAACTCGCATTCCTTGAAGGGGGGCGCCACCTTGTTCTTGACGATCTTCACCCGGGTGCGGTTGCCGATGACCTGGGAGCCGTTCTTGATGGCTTCCGCCTTGCGCACCTCCATCCGCACGGAGGCGTAGAACTTCAGTGCCCGTCCGCCGGGGGTGGTTTCCGGATTGCCGTACATAACGCCGATCTTCTCCCGGATCTGGTTGATGAAAATGGCGACGCAGTTGGATTTTGCAATGACGGAGGTGAGCTTCCGCATGGCCTGGGACATGAGCCGGGCAAGCTGTCCCACATGGTTGTCTCCCATATCCCCGTCGATCTCCGCCTTGGTGGTCATGGCAGCCACCGAGTCCAGTACGATCACGTCAATGGCGCCGGAGCGTACCAGTGCCTCTGCGATTTCCAGCGCCTGCTCGCCGCTGTCCGGCTGGGATACCAGCAGGTTGTTGATATTGACCCCCAGCTTTTCTGCATACACCGGATCCAGGGCGTGCTCCACATCGATAAAGGCTACCTCGCCCCCCAGCTTCTGCGCCTCTGCAATGATGTGCAGCGCCACCGTGGTTTTACCGGAGCTTTCCGGGCCGTACAGCTCCACGATTCTGCCCCGGGGAACCCCCCCGATGCCCAGTGCCAGATCCAGGGTCATGGAGCCGGTGGGGATGGCATCCACATTCAGCGCCTTGGTCTGTCCCAGCTTCATGACCGCCCCGGCGCCGTACATCTTCTCGATGTGGGCGATGGCGCTTGCCAGTGCCTTTTTCTTTTCCTCGGCGGTGGTGAGCTTCACAGGCGCCGCCACAGACTTCTTTTTCAGTTCTGCCTTTGCCATTGTATTACCTCCGTGCCCCGGCAGGACGCATGCCGCTTACCACACGGCTGATCCCTGCAAGATCGGGGAAACTCTCAATATTTTCATACCCTGCATGGGTCAGAAAGCTGCTGACTGCCGCCTCCTGCCCCATGCCGATTTCAAACAGCAGCCTGCCACCCGGGTTCAGGCTCTCCTGCCACAGTGCCGGGAGTCCCCGGTAAAACAGCAGTCCGTCCTGCCCCCCGTCCAGGGCGGCTCTGGGTTCAAACTGTACCTCTTTTTGCAGAGCGGCAAGATCCGCCTCTGTCAGATAGGGGGGATTGCTGACGATCACGTCCACTCCCCGGATGCTTTCTGCCAGTGCCGGATCCAGCACGTCCCCCTTCACGATATGCAGGAGCGTGCGGTTCAGCGCCGCATTCTCCTGCAGGTACCGGAGGGCATCCGCCGACTGCTCCACCGCTGTGATCCGGGCATGGGGCAGACAGTGGGCAAGGG